>DATBBZ010000176.1:0-2481 GCA_036270745.1 Gemmatimonadales bacterium
CGCCATCACCATCGCGACCAACATGGCCGGCCGCGGCACCGACATCAAACTGGGCGCCGGCGTCAAGCAGTGCAAAGTCTGCGGCATCCAGGGACGGGAGGCGTCGTTCGCCCAGCAGGTGGAGGTCGCGGATCTCCAGCAGGCCGAAGTGAAGCAGCGCGGGTGTTACGACGATCCGCCTTGCGGCCTGGTCATTATCGGCACCGAGCGTCACGAGTCCCGCCGGATTGACCGGCAGCTCCGCGGGCGCTCCGGCCGCCAGGGCGATCCGGGGCAGAGCGTATTCTACCTCTCGCTCGAAGACGATCTGATGCGGCTCTTCGGGTCGGAGCGGATCGGCAAGCTCTCCGGCGGGTGGGAGGAGAACGAGCCGATCTCGCACCCGTGGGTCACGAGCGCCATCGGCACGGCCCAGAAACGGGTCGAGCTCCAGAACTTCCAGTCCCGGAAGAAGCTGCTCGAGTACGACGACGTCATGAACCAGCAGCGTGAGGTGATCTATTCCCTCAGGCTCTTCGCGCTCGAAGGTGGCGAGGAGCTCAAGGGCGAAGCCCAGCGGATGACGGCGGCCGCCGTCGCCCACCTTGCGGATGAGCTGACCGGGGCGGCCAAGGACACCGTCGAGTGGGACCGCGGGCTCATCGACACCGAATATCTCCAGCGCTTCCTGCTCTCCGTGCCGGACGTCGGTGATCCGGCCAAGATTCGCACCCGCGATGACCTGGTGCATGCGGCGCAGGACGCCGTGAAGAAGGCGTTCGAGGGCAAGGTGGCCTACCTGAAGGATCTCGAGGCCAAGGCCAACGCGCCGCGGCTCCCGGACCAGGTGCTGGCGCACACCATGCTGACCGTGATCGACGAAAAGTGGAAAGACCATCTCTACGATCTGGACCAGCTCAAGACCGGGATCGTGTACCGGCAGTGGGGCCAGAAAGACCCGCTGATCGAGTACAAGCAGGAAGCCTATTCCATGTTCGTGGACCTGATGAACGACCTCCGCGCCACGTTCACCGAGCGGTGGTTCAAGATCCAGGTCCAGTTCGGTCCGCCTCCCGGCCAGGGTAGGGGCCCCGCGCCGCGCACGCTGACGGGGCCCGCCGGTGGCGCGCCGCGCCGGGCGCCCGCGACCGTGGCCTCCAAGCCCGCCGCCGACGGAATGATTGCGCCCGATGGGCCTCCCGGTGCGCCCCTCCCTCCCCCCGGCCGCGCGCCGGCGGCCGGGGCGGCGGCGAACCCGTACGCCGGGGTCGGCCGCAACGATCCGTGCCCCTGCGGCAGCGGCAAGAAGTTCAAGAAGTGCCACGGAGCCGGCGCGTAACGCGTTGTTCCGGTACCGGAATGTGAAGCGGCATGGGCTAGGTTCTGGCCATGCCGCTTCGCCTTTCTGAGCACCTGGATCAGGACCGCCCGCGCGAGCGTTTGTGGCTCCTCGGCGCATCCGCGTTGACGGCTCAGGAGCTCCTGGCCATTCTCCTGGGAACGGGCGTCACTGGCCAGGACGCGCTGGCGGTGGCAGGAGAGGCACTCGCGCGGGTGGATGGCTCCGTCCGGCGGCTCGCCGGAAGGCCGCCCGCAGAGCTCGCGGGGATGCGCGGGGTCGGCAAGACCAAGGCGGCGAGGATCCTGGCGGCCCTGGAGCTGGGGCGCCGGCATGCGCTGGAGTCGGATCCCACGCCGGACCGGGTGCGGGGGCCGGCGGATGTGCACCGGTTCTACGCCGCGAAGCTCCGGGACCTCCCGGTGGAAGAGTTCCATGTGTTGGCGTTGGGGAGCCAGAGTCAGATCCTGGGGGATGTCCTGGTCACGCGCGGGATTCTCAACAGCTCGTTGGTGCACCCCCGGGAGGTGTTCCGGGCGGCCATCGCCGAGGCCGCGGCTGGGATCATCGTGGTGCACAACCATCCCTCGGGGGACCCGACGCCCTCGGCAGATGACCGGGCGGTGACGCGGCAGCTGGTGGATGCCGGGCGGTTGCTCGATGTGCCGGTGTACGATCATGTGGTGATCGGAGGAGGGCGCTTCGTGAGCTTCGCGGAGGCGGGACTGCTGTGACCGGCACGGTGCCGCTTCTGGCGCCGGAGCTGGCGCGCGCCGTCGCGGGGCAGCGGGAGCGTCTCGACCTGGAGCTCCTGGCCCGCGCCTACGACGCGAGCGCGCGCGCCCATCAGGGGCAGAAGCGCCGCTCCGGGGACGATTTCGTCTCCCATTCCGTCGCGGTCGCCACCATTCTGGCCGAGCAGCAGTTCGACTCCACCACGATCGCGGCGGCCCTCCTGCACGACGTCGTCGAAGACTCGAACGTCACGCTCGAGGACATCCGGCGCGACTTCGGGTACGAGATCGCCGGGCTGGTGGACGGACTCACGAAACTCTCCAACCTCACGTTCCGCTCCACGGCCGAGGAGCAGGCGGAGAACTACCGGAAGCTCCTGCTGTCCATCGCGAAGGACGCCCGCGTCATCATCATCAAGCTTGCGGACC
>DATBBZ010000177.1:0-4032 GCA_036270745.1 Gemmatimonadales bacterium
CGACAGCCGGATGTCCCCGCCGGGAAGTGTGCCCAGCACCGCGAACGCCATGGCCAGGCGGTGGTCCTTGGCAGTTTCCACCGTTCCCCGGGGTGGCCGCTCCGTACCTCGAACGTGGAGGTCGTCGCCGATTGCCTCCGCCTGGACCCCAACCGCGCGCAGATTGTTCGCGATCATTTCCAGCCGGTCACTCTCTTTGACGCGCAGCTCCCCGACGCCGCGAAAGACCGTCTCCCCCGAAGCCCGGCTCGCCAGCACGGCGAGGATCGGGACTTCGTCCACGAGTGCAGGGACTTCCGCCGCACTCACGGCCGTTGCCGCCAACGGCGCGGGACGCACCAGCAGATCCGCCACCGGCTCGGGGCCCACCTCTCGAACGTTGATGACGTCCACGGCGGCGCCCATGCGCGCGAGCACCGGCAGGAATCCGGTCCGGCCCGGGTTCACGCACACATTCTGAATCCGGAGCTCCCCCGCCTCAGCCAGCACGGCCGCCGCCACCAGAAACGCCGCCGAGGACGGATCGCCTGGCACACTGATCGTGAATCCGTGAATGACATTCCCCGTGGGCCGGAAATGAACGGCTTCCGGCTCCCGGCTCACGTTCTCCCCGAGCCACGCCAGCATCCGCTCGGTGTGATCTCTCGAAGTCTGCGGCTCCCGCACCGTCACCGCGACCCCTCCCGTCAGTCCCGCGAGCAGCACCGCGCTCTTCACCTGCGCCGACGCCACAGGAGTGCGATGGTCGATTCCGCGCACTCGACCGCCCCGCAGAGAGGCCGGAAGGGTGCCTCCCTCTTGCTCGTCGATGCGCGCGCCCATCTCCCGCAGGGGATCCGTCACGCGACGCATGGGACGCCGGCGCAGCGAGGCATCTCCGGTGAGCGTCGCGCGGATCCCCTTGCCCGCCAGAATCCCCATCAGGAGGCGCGTCGTGGTGCCGGAGTTGCCACAGTGCAATCGAGAGCCGGGAGCCGTCAGTCGTCCACTCCGTACCGTGACGGTCCTTCCTGCACTTACCGGACTGATCCCGGCACCGAGTTGCCGCAACACCCGCGCGGTGGATTTCACGTCCTCGCCGGCGAGAATCCCGGTGATTTCGCTCTTCCCTTTCGCGAGCGCGGCGAACATCAGGGCGCGATGGGAAATGCTCTTGTCGCCGGGGGGCGTGACCGTTCCACTCACGTGCATGGGGGAGAAGTTAAATGAAAAAGGGCGGCTCCGAAGAGCCGCCCCCCCAACCGCTACTCAGGCACGTGCTCCTTACGGATGGACGTTGAAGCGGGTCGACGTCGCCCCGTTGACCTGAATCGCGGGCCGTCCACCGACCGCTCCCGTCACCGCGAGGAGGTAACCACCCGGCTTGACCTGGCTCAGGTCGCCGAAGGTCGCGATCCCGGAGCCGTTGGTGATCTGCGTGAGGGTCCCGTTCAAGAACGCCGGGGTCCCGTTGTTGGTGTTGGCCGTTACCGTGACCGCCACGTTCGGAATCGGGTCACCGGTCTTCGCGTCCGTCACCAGCACCTGCACCGCCGGCGAGATGATCGCGTTCACCTTGACGTTGCTCGGCTGCACCACAAAGGCCATGGGCGCACCGCTGTCGACGGCGAGCGGTCCGAACTCGCTGTGGATCCCGGAGGTCGATCCCGCCAGTCCGCCTGGATTGCCGTAGAGCGACTTCGGTACGAAGAAGGAGCCGATCGTGTTGGCCAGCTGCTTCAACAGGCCGGGCTTCCCGGCCGATGCGAGTGAAGACGAGCAGCTCACGGGATCGAGGAACGCAGCATCCGCGAACGGCAGCAGTCCGACGTTCTCTTCGTGCATCAGGGACTTGGCGTTGGTCGAGACGTCGAGACAGAGACCCACCATGGCACCCGCGCCGGCGAACACGGTCGAGCGGGGAACGACTTTCCAGTCATACGATGTGGCCGTCGAGCCGGGACGGCCGTACAGCAGGATGCGGTCCGGCGCCGGATTGCCGGTGAGGAGATCGCTCCAGCCACCGGTGATGGGATTCACACCCGAGAACGGCGCGGCGAGCGGGCGGTTGAGTGCGGGATCCGTCGCGTCCGTCGCTCCTCCGCGGACTTCGAACGCACCGTGCTGCGCGGGATCGAGGGCCACCGAGAAGTCTTCGGGGAACACGGCCGGGAGGTCCGCCGCGTTCGAGTACATGCAGGCAATCAGGTCGTTCACGAGGGCGCCGCCATCGGTCACGTCGGCGTTCCCCGCCTTCACATTGTTGGCCACGTGTACGAGGATGTCAAAGCCAATGCTCTGGGCGTTGGTGGTGCCCGCCTTCGCCAGCTGCATCGACGATACGAGAGTCTTCACGGCCTTCGCTTCGAGGCTGGGGAAGTAACGGCCGACGAGCGTGGTGATCGTATTGAAGCTGCACGTGCCGTTCGGGGCCGTGGACCCACTGTGATTCGCCATCGTGGTGGCAAGCCGGCCGGTCACGCCCGGGTTGAGGGGAGACTTGGCTTCGCCGCACGCGGCGAGCAGAACTGCGACGGCCAGGACAGGGGACACACGGCGGCCGATATGCACGATCGTTACCTCGAGCGCGAGAGATGGAAACGCATGACGGAAGGACGCATCAAAGTTGTGCGGTGAAGCACAATCTACGCCAGATGAATTGCACCGTGTGTCAGCCAAAAAACATGAGGCACGTGCGCCATACTGGGGCGCAGGTCCCACAGTTCTTCAGCGAGAGCCGACGAGTGCTTTGAACTTCGGGTCGTCGCGGAGCCCATCGAGCCACCAAGTGCGGTCCTTCGCGACGTTGGGCCGCTCCTGTGGGTTCACCGCCAGGTATCGGGCCAGCAGGTCGAGGGCCTCCTGCCGATCGCCGAGCATATTGCGCAGAAACATCTCCGTGTAGTACAGGTCCCCCGACTGATCAGCACTCTGTCCCGCGCGCGCCCGAAGGGCGACACTGCGGGCGCTGTCCCTCAGGCCCGCGTTCGACAGCGCCATCGCGACCAGCACTGACCCGCGGTCCCGCCGGAAATCTCGATCGGCGGGTGGATACTGCTGGACGTTCTGGTCGAGCACCTTCCAGAGATGGGGGATGTCCGGCTTGGGGCCGCCCTTCAGCGCGTAGATCGAGATCTGGCATTCGGTGAAGTACGAGTCATCCGGGAACCGGCGAGTGCCCTCCTGGCACCAGCGCGACGCCTCGGTCCGGTCCCCGAGGTCCAGCGACGTCGCATACAGCATCCAGACCGTTTCGTTGGCGTCCGCCAAGTAGGGATCCGCATCGTACGCCTGGGAGGCGAACACCTTGGCCTGGGCCGACTCGGACGTCCGCGCCTCGAGGTGCGCCAGAAGTGTGAGCGCCTCCGCGCGCCGCGGGTTCCCCAGATCCTCGCCCCCCGCGGTCAGGTCCCGCTGAGCGGCGTCGAGTAACTGATCACTGGTCAACGGGCGCGGGTCCAGGTTGAACGCGTACCGGATGTACTCCATGGTGCCCCGTAGGTGCAGCGCCGCGGAATCGATCCGGATCGCGAGCGCCTGATTCGCGAAGTCCATCCCCCGCTTGGTCCACTGGTCGGACGCGTCTTTCCCGAATCCCTTGACGTGCCGCTGATGCCACGCGATCCACCCGCGCTCGATCACCGGTGTCGCCCACTTGGAATCGAGACGCGACGCTTTGGCCAATGCCGAATCGGCGTTCGCGAGCTGCCGGGCCGCGGCGGCAGTGTCTCCCGACGCAAGGAGCGGCTCCACCTGCCGGTCGAACCCGGCCGCCTGCTCCACCAGGTCCCACGCTTCCTTGCTTCCGGTGCCGGCACGGGAGATCAGCCGATCCACTTCCTGCCCCAGAATCGGCCGCAACACGCGCGCGACCTCCCCGGCCAGCGTGTCCTGCAGGGCCAGCATATTGCCCTTGGGCGCGACGAGGCGGGCACTGGCTCGCTCGGTCCCGGTAACCGCATCCGACATGGAGACGGAGAGCACGAGCGAGTCGCCACCAATGGCCGAGACAGAGCCCGACACCAGGGTGCCGACCGCGAGCGCCTTGGCAAT
>DATBBZ010000178.1:0-4122 GCA_036270745.1 Gemmatimonadales bacterium
CGTCCCATCGACTATCTCAACGCCGGCGGAGGCCCCTTCTTCGCCGTGACCACCAACAACGCCACCCATCTGGTGAACCGCGCGCACGTGCTCTACGCGCGCCCCACGGACTGACCAACATGGCCCGTCTCGATCCCTT
Organism: Gemmatimonadales bacterium; assembly: GCA_036270745.1. Taxonomy (GTDB): domain Bacteria; phylum Gemmatimonadota; class Gemmatimonadetes; order Gemmatimonadales; family GWC2-71-9; genus 40CM-2-70-7. The sequence goes on from DATBBZ010000178.1 coordinate 140, forward strand.
CATCGATCTCCTCATCAAGAACGGCGGCGAGCAGCTCCTGCTGGTGCCCGACGAACCAGTGGGGATGGAGAAGTCCGGCCGGCAGTCCAAGCTCTCGAAGCAGGTGATCACGGAGAAGCAGCTCTATGCGCTGCTCACGGAGTTGGCGCCCTCGGAGGCCGCGGACCGCATCGGCAAGGGTTCCGGCGCGACCTTCGAGTACGCGGGCGGGGCGGGTCTGGTCATCGTTCGCGTGACCCCGAAAAATGGCAAACTGCACGCCCAGATCACGCCCGGCGTGGATGCCGGCGCGCCGGCGGAGGCCCCGGCCGACGAGCCCGCCGCGCCGCCGCCGGAAGGCGCGGGGGGCCGGAAGCCCCGGCTTTCGGTGATCGTCGCCCCGCCGCCCAGTGAGGCCTCGACTAATGCGCCGGGCACCCTGCCCGCCGAGTTCGCCGACTCGCGCCTCGAGGGCGCCCAGCGGCAGCTGAGGCTGCTGCTGGATGCGCTGGTCCACTCCAAGTCCTCGGACCTCCACCTCCGCGTCGACGAGCCCCCCATTTTCCGGACCCATGGCGAGATCGTGCGGCACGGGGAAGACCCGGTCTCGGGCGAGCAGCTGGATCTCCTCCTCCTGTCGATCATGCCTGAGCGGAACCGCCTCGAGTGGCGGGAGACGGGTGACACGGACTTCGCCTACGAGATCGCGGGGCTCGCGCGCTTCCGCGTGAACGCGGCGCGGGACCGTAAGGGTTCGGTCGGCGTGTTCCGCGTGATTCCAGCCAACGTCGTGACCGTGGAAGAAATGGGCATCACGGCCGAGGTCCAGAAACTCTGCTACCTCACCAAGGGCCTGGTGCTGGTGACCGGCCCGACGGGCTCGGGCAAGTCGACGACACTCTGTTCGCTCATCGATCTCATCAACCGCGAGCGGTCGGATCACATCATCACGATTGAAGACCCGATCGAGTTCGTGCACGAGAACAAGAAGTGCCTGATCACCCAGCGGCAGGTGCACGTCCATACCGAGAGCTTCAAGTCGGCGCTCCGGGCGGCCCTCCGCGAGGATCCCGATATCGTGCTGGTAGGCGAAATGCGCGACCTCGAGACCATCGCCATCGCCCTCGAGACCGCGGAGACGGGCCACCTGGTGTTCGGAACCCTGCACACGACCACCGCGCCGTCCACCGTCGACCGGATCATCGACCAGTTCCCGGCGGACCGACAGGCGCAGATCCGCATCATGCTGTCGGAATCGCTGAAAGGCGTGATCGCGCAAACGTTGTGCAAGAAGGTGGGCGGGGGCCGAGTGGCGGCGCGGGAGATTCTGCTCACCACGCCGGCCATCTCGAACCTGATCCGCGAGGGCAAGACGTTTCAGATCCCGTCGATCATCCAGACCAGCAAGAAGCTGGGGATGATTACCCTCAATGACGCGCTGCTCGAGCTCGTGGAGAAGAAGCTGGTCGAGCCCGACGAGGCCTACATGAAGGCGGTGGAGAAGACCGGCTTCGCGGCGCAGCTCAAACAGAAGGGCTTCAAGCTCACCATTCCCGCCGAGACCTGACCGGCCGCCCTACTTCCTGCAGGCGGTGTACGCCCGGGCCGTATCGGCCGGGACGAACACCGGCGTCACCTTCCGGCTGGTCATGATGGCGCCGTTGAAGTCGTTGGTCACCTCGACGACCACAACGCCGGTCGCTCCCACCTGCCCCGCCCGCTTCAGCATCTCCCCTTCAGCCGCAGCTGCCTCTTCGGGGCTCTGGACCATCATCCGGGGACCTGGCGGCATGGTCAGCGAATCGAACGGCGCCGGCACCTGCGTCCAGACCGTGTAGGTCCGGACGCCCTTGGCGCACACGACAGGGTGTTTCGCCTGAGCCTGCGCAGTGGTGCCGAGGGCGACGATCACGGCGATGATGAGGATGGCAGACTGGATTCGGGACATGAAAAATCCTCCAGAAGGGTTGGTTCTGGAGGAGATGCACATCCCGGGGAGGACGTCGCAGAGAGCCACCGGTCGGAATTGAACCGACGACCGCTCGATTACGAATCGAGAGCTCTACCCCTGAGCTACGGTGGCGGGACGGTCCCAAAAATAGCGACCCGCCGCCCCGGGCGGTACTGCGCTAACGGTCCCGGCTCCGGAGCCCTCGCGCCAGGCTCCATTTGAGGGCGGGCGGGGTCGCCAGCGTGGTCACGATCACCACGATCGCGATGGCCGAATAGGTGGCACCGTCCAGGATCCGCTCGCCGGCGAGCGTGAGGGTGAGCCCCACTCCGGCGAAGATCAAGCCGACTTCCCCCCGCGGAATCATGCCGACGCCGATCGACCGGGCATCCAAGCCCTGCCGCCGCACGACCAGCGCGCACGCCTGCTTCCCGATGATCGCCGCCGCGGTGAGCGCGGCCGCGAGACCGAGCACACCCGGCTGGAGAAACACGGCGAAATCCACACGCATGCCCATCAGAATGAAGAAGAGCGGGGTCAAGAGCAGCCCGGCGGGCCGGACCAGCTCCCCGAGGGTCTTCTCGCCTCGCGCCGAGAATTCCCGCCAATGGTCGGCTTCGAGCAGCAGGCCCGCCGCATAGGCACCGACAATGCTCGCGAGACCGGCGAGGCCGGCGAGCCACGAGAAGCCGAAGCAGATCACGAGACCGGTGACGACCAGGGCGCCCGACCCGGGAAGCCGCGCTGCCGCACGAAAGAGCGCCCGGGACACGAGCGGTCCCAGGGCCACCGCCCCCACGAGAAAGACCAGCGCCTTGATGGCGATGATGAGCACCGGTCCCGCGGCGAGAGCCCGCCCACGGGCTGCGGCGTCGATGGCCCCGGCGACGATGGCGAGCAGCACGAGTCCGAGCACGTCGTCGATGGCGGCGGCCCCGAGAATCACCCGGGCCTCCGGAGACTGGGACGCCCCCAGATCCGAGAGGACGCGGGCCGTAATGCCGACCGAGGTGGCGGTGAGTGTCGCGCCCAGAAAGGCGTACGTGTACGACGAGTGGCCAGGCAGCAGCCACGCCCCCACGCCCCAGCCCAGCAGAAAGGGCGCGACGACGCCGGTGACGGCCACCATCGTCGCCACGCCCCCGACGCGCCGCAGATCCCGGAACGTGGTCTCGAGGCCGACTCGAAAGAGGAGCAACAGGACGCCCAGCTGACCGAGCGCCTCGAGCACCGGATTCCCGGGCGCCGCCTCGAGGACGTGGAGTCCGAAGTGCCCGAGGTTGCCGAGCAAGACGCCGGCGGCGAGCTCGCCCAAGACCCGAGGCTGGCCCACGCGGGCCGCCAAGTGGCCGCCGATCCACGCCGCCGACAGAAACAGAGCGGCGGCGGCGAGGACGAACCCCAGATTCACGTCCGCACGGAGCCGAACCCGCGTTCGAAAGCCTTGGTCATGGAAATCAGAACGTTCGGCACGATCACCACGCCCGGCAGTGCGTGCGTCGAGAGATCGGTGTGGATGTCCGCCGCGGTCCCGAGGCCGCTCTTCTCGAGCCTCCCCGACCACCGCTCGAGCGCGTTGTTGCAGAGCAGGAACATCACGCCGCGGGCCTGCAGTGCCTCGATGGAGCTGGCGGGCGTCCCGTCCCCCACCGGATCCCCGGGCTTCGGGTGCGCAAACCAGTTCCGGGCCAGGGGCGCGTTGGTGGTCGAGTCCGTCAACCCGATCGCGGCCCCGAGCTTGTATTTCTCCCACATCGCGTCCGTCACACCCCACGGAGTCGCGCGGCCATACAGCGCCACCACCAGGTTCACGTCCCGTTCGGACACGCCGTAGGCCTCACGCCAGCTGTCCAGGTATCCGTGCCCGTGTCGCAGCGCCGTCCCACCGTCGGGCTCCGGGACGTCGAAGAGCAGCTTGTGCTTCCCCTTCATGCTCTCGAGCCAGGCGTCGGACGGAGCGGGTGCCTGGGCAAAGGACTCGGCCGGGAGCAATTGCTGGAGACCGAGGGCGGCCATCGCGCCGACGAAGCCGCGACGATCGGTGGTGAGGAAG
>DATBBZ010000179.1:0-3480 GCA_036270745.1 Gemmatimonadales bacterium
CCCGTTCCCCCAGAGCACTCGCGACCGGCGTGAACCTGATTGCCCAAAAGGGGGGCGGGCTCCCCGACGCGTGGCTCGTCGCCCACTACGATTCCAAGAGCCAACCCCTCTCGATGGCCGGGCGAATCGTGGCCGGTGGCCTTTCGGTGGTCGGGGCTGCGGGCGGCCTGGTGTTCGCCTCCGCGCCATCGCCCGCGGCCGCCATCCTGCTTCTCCCTGCCATGCTGGGGGGCGCCCTGCTCGCCAGGTGCCGGATCGAGAACCGGTCTCCGGGAGCCTTGGACAATGGCAGCGCCCTCGTGGCCATCTTCGAGATCCTGGACCGGGCTCCCAACGCCAAGATCGGGGTCCTCCTGCCTGACGCTGAGGAATGGGGCCTGCTCGGCGCCCGGGCGGCCGCCGGGGGTCGTCCCGACCTGTTCGGGGGGAGGCCCGTGATCAACCTGGATGGCCTGGACGACCGCGGGTCACCCATCCTGTTCGTGCACCGCCCGGGGCCCCTGGGGGACCGTCTACGGATCGAGCTCCGGGCCCGGGTCGCCAAGCGGTTGCCGGTGTTCGTGGATGGCATCGCCCTGGCATCCGTTTCCGGGGAGTGCGTGACAGTGATGAAGGGGAATTGGGCCAGCGCCAGGATCGTCCATACGCCGCGAGACCTTTCCCGCTCCCTCACCCTGACCGGTGCCAAGGCCGTGGCGGCGGGCGTTGCCGCCGTGCTGGGTGGCCGATAGATTTCCACAGAGGATGCACCAAACGCCCCGCGCTGCCGGGGCTTTTTTGTTGCCGGGAGAGAACGAGCCGTGTTCGGACCGAAGAGTCATTGCGTGGTGGTCGTCGGCGCCCAGTGGGGCGACGAGGGCAAGGGCAAGATCGTGGACGTGCTCGCGGAGCGCGCCGACCTGGTCGTTCGCTACCAGGGTGGGGCCAACGCGGGGCACACGGTCGTGACCGGCACCGAGGAGTTCATTCTCCAGCAGGTGCCCTCGGGCGTGCTCCAGGGTGCCATCTGCATCGTGGGGAATGGCGTCGCGCTCGATCCGGACACGCTGTTCAACGAGCTGGATGCGCTGGCGAAGCGCGGCGTAAGCTGGGAAAAGAAGGTCCTGGTCTCCGACCGCGCGCACCTCACGCTGCCCTATCACAAGCTGTTGGACCGCGCGCGCGAAAAGCAGGAGAAGATCGGGACCACGGGGCGCGGCATCGGTCCGACCTATGAGGATAAATACGGGCGGCGCGGCATTCGCGTCGGGGATCTCCGGAACCTGGAGCGCGCCAAGAAGCTGGTGGAGGAGCGCGTCAACGGCGCGAACCAGGTGCTCACGATGCTGGGCGCCACCGACCGCGCCGACCCGAAGGAGCACTGCGCTCTAGTCGATCGGCTGGCGCCGCGTCTCCTCCCCATCACCGTGGATGCGGGACGTGTGGTGTGGGACGCCCTCGCGCGCGGAGAATCGGTGCTGCTCGAGGGGGCCCAGGGCGCCTTGCTGGACGTGGATCACGGCACCTACCCATATGTCACCTCCTCGAATACGACCGCCGGCGGGGCGGCCGTCGGCGCCGGCATTGGTCCCACGGCCATCGACGCGGTGCTGGGTGTGGTGAAGGCCTATACCACCCGGGTGGGGAATGGTCCGTTGCCCACCGAGGCGCCCGAGGCGCTGGCGGAGCAGATTCGGGAGCTGGGTGGCGAGTACGGTGCGGTCACCGGGCGCCCCCGGCGTTGTGGGTGGTTCGACGCGGTGGTGGTACGCTACGCGGTCCGCGTGAACGGACTCACCGGCCTGGCCGTAACCAAGCTGGATGTGCTGGACACCTTCGCCGAGATCCCGGTGTGTGTGGGGTACCGGCTGGATGGTGAGGTGTTCGATTCGATGCCCGCGGACCTGGAGCGCATCGAGCGGGTAGAGCCTATTTATGAGACTTTGCCGGGATGGCGGTCGCCGCTGGGGGACGCGCGGCGGCTGGCCGACGTCCCTTCGGCGGCACGGGCGTACCTCGATCGCCTGCAGGATCTGGCGCACGCTCCCATTCGTTATGTGAGTGTGGGGACCAGACGGGATCAGATCATCGAGGTGGGATGACCAGGAGGAGCGAACATGGGGAAGAGCGACGAACAACAGATGGCGAAGCTGGTAAAGAAACTGTCCCAGCAGGCTCAGAAGCCGAAGAAGAACCTGCGACGTCAGGGTGATTCGACCTTGCCTCCCGAGACCACTGACGCGGACATGGAGCGGCAGGATTTCTTCAAAGAAATGAAGAAGCGGGAGTTCTAGGCTCCTGGAAGTGAAAACCCCCTGGGTTTCCCCAGGGGGTGCTCGCCCATCCGACACCGTGCGCCCTAGAACCCGATGCGAACGGGACGTGCACTGTTATCCGAAGCAAGAAAAGTGCCCTGTCGCAAGTCACGTCACTTCAACACCATCAATTTCTCTTGTAGCAAAAATTCCACCGCAATACGCAACAAATCAACGCATATTGCAAAGTATGATGCCGCTTTGTGGCGCAACGTTCCATGCAGTAGCAACTTAGGGAATGCCTGTCATCCTGGTGGCGCCGGCGGCATTCAAGGGGACCTTCGGACCGAGGCAGGTGACCGATTCCCTGGTCGCCGGAGTCCGGAGGGCGGTCCCGGACGCGAAGGTGCTGGCGTGTCCCGTGGCCGATGGCGGCGACGGCCTTCTCGAGGCGGTCCTGCCTCCCGGGTCCCTCCTCGAACGCGTGTCCGTCACCGGTCCCCTTAGCACGCCGGTCACGGCGGAGCTCGGCTGGCTCGATGCTGAAACGGCGATCTTCGCCTCGAGCTCAGCGTGCGGTCTTGCCCTCGTCCCGCCAGATCAACGCGCTCCCCTCAAGGCCACGACCAGGGGCGTGGGGGAGCTGATCTGGGAAGCGGCCGATCGTGGAGCCAGGACGGTGGTCGTAGGACTGGGCGGATCCGCCACGGTAGACGGCGGAACAGGCGCTGCCCGCGGACTCGGCTGGAGCTTCACCGACGAGGACGGCGCGGAGCTGGCGGACGGTGGCGGTCCATTGAGCCAGCTGAACACGATCTCCGGAGGGTGGCGCCTTGAGGCTCAGGTGGTGGCGCTTACGGACGTCACCACTCCATTGGCCGGTCCCCAGGGCGCGGCAGCGGTGTTCGGGCCTCAGAAGGGGGCCTCACCGGCCGACGTGGAGCAGCTCTCGTCGGGGCTGTCACGGTTGGCCGAGTGTCTCGCAAAGGCCGGCCATCCCGGGATGGACGCGCTTCCCGGCGGGGGGGCGGCCGGGGGACTGGGGGCAGGGCTCGCCGCCTTCGCCCGCGCTGCACTGACGCCAGGGGCCCCCTGGGTGCTCGACCGGATCGGGTTCGACGCCGCCCTGGCGACCGTCGATCTGGTAATTACTGGGGAAGGCGAGTTCGACACGACGTCGTTCGCTGGAAAAGTGGCCGGAGAGATCGTCCGCAGGGCCCGGGCGGCGCGCCGCCGCGTGGCTGTG
>DATBBZ010000180.1:0-2865 GCA_036270745.1 Gemmatimonadales bacterium
CGTCGCCCTCGTTCATGCTGGGTGGCGGGGGACCGCCGGAGGTGTACTCGGCGTGGGAGCCAGGGCCCTCGCAGAGATGTCGAAGAGCGCTATCTCAAGTCTTGTAATACATTGTGGCATAGGCATTTGTGGTGCGTGTTATGAAGTAGGTTATGAAGTCGCAAATGCCCTCGGTGAGTCGGTCCCCGAAAGCACCAAGAGTCGTGTTGACCTCCGGTCCCACCTGGCTCAGCAGGCTTGGTCACTCGGCATCAGGGAGATCACGGTTTCCCCGCTGTGCTCGGCTCATGACGCCGATCTTCACTCCCACCGGGCTTCGGGCGGAAAACCGGGCCGGATGGTCGCATACCTCGGCCGGCCAAAGACTTGACGCCTTGACTTGAGTAGGCCCCCGGGTACATTCCGGCCTGCAGCGGGCGAAGTCTGGCCCGCGATTTTTTTTATGCTCACCGACAGTCTCGTAGAGGACTTTCGGGTCAGGCTCGAAGTCCTGGGTTATGACCTGGCTGACCTCCGCATCGGCGGCACCGCAGGCCGGCCCCTCGTCCAAGTCCGCATCGACTGGCCGCCTTCAGACACCCCCAGACGGGTGTCCGTTGAGGATTGCTCCACGGCGAGCCGCGCGCTGGAAGCGTGGCTCGACACGGGGGGCTCCTTGGGTTCGCGGTACGTCCTGGAGGTCTCGAGCCCCGGGATGGACCGGCCCCTCCGCTGGCCCCGGCACTGGGTCCAGTTCGTGGGGCGTGAAGTGAACGCCAAGATCCAGGGGCTGGGGCGGGTCCGGGCCCGGATCGTGTCGGTGCCGGATGAGAAGACGGTGGTCTTGGAGCTACCCGGGGCAGCGCCCCGGACGGTGCTGCTCTCGGAAGTCCGGGATGCACACCTGGCGGTGGACTGGTGAGACGTCTGAAAACAGAGGGTTTTCTTCTTTATGGCCAACACAGTTGATGTCGCTGCCGCGCTCCGCGAGCTAACCAGCTCGAAGTCGCTCGACCGGAGCGGGCTGATCGATCTCCTCAAGGACGGGATGCATGCCGCGCTGGTGAAGCGCTACGGCCCCAATGTCCGCTCCGAGATCTCGATCGACGAAATGAAGGGGACGGTGCGCGTCGTGGTCCTCAAGACCGTCGTGGAAACGGTCGAGGATCCGGGCTCCCAGATCTCCCTGGAAGAGGCGCGCTTCGAAGATCCGGACTTCGCCCCCGGTGACGTGCTGGAAGAGGAAGTGCCGGTGGAGCAGTTCGGACGGACCGCAGTGCAGGCCGCCAAGCAGCGGATCATCCAGCGGGTGCGCGAAGGGGAACGGACCCGCATCCGCGAAGAGTTCGCCGACAAGGTCGGCGACCTGCTCTCCGGCGAGGTGCAGCAGATCGAGCGCGGCAAGCTGGTGGTGATGCTCGCCAAGTTTCGCGAGGCCGAGGCGATCATCCCCTACCGCGAGCAGAACCATCGGGAGCACTTCCATCAGGGTGACACGATCCGCGCGGTCCTGAAGCGGATCGAAGAGACGCCCAAGGGCCCGCGCCTCATTCTGTCGCGCGCCGATCCGGCGTTCGTGAAGGCGCTGTTCAAGCTCGAGGTGCCGGAAATCCAGCAGCAGATCGTCGAGATCCGTGCCACGGCCCGGGAATCCGGGTCGCGGACCAAGATCGCGGTCGCGAGCCGCGACGACGCCATCGATCCGGTGGGCGCGTGCGTGGGCCTCAAGGGCTCCCGCGTGCAGGCCGTGGTCAACGAGCTCGGCGGCGAGCGCATCGACATCGTGCCCTGGTCTCCTGACCCGGAGCGCTTCGCCAAGCTGGCGCTCGCGCCGGCGCGCGTGGCCCGGGTGTTCTCCGATCCCGACGCCAAGACCATCCAGGCCATCGTGGACGAGGACCAGCTGTCTCTCGCCATCGGCCGGAACGGCCAGAACGTCCGGCTCGCTTCGGAGCTCACGGGCTGGAAGATCGATCTGTATTCGAGCCGTGAATGGCTGGAGCGTAGTGGCGAGGGTCCGCTGTTCGCACCGCTGCCGCCCGACGAAGAGCAGGCCGTCAAAGTCTCCCTGCGCGAGATGAAGGGTCTCTCGGCCGAGCTCGTGGCGGTGCTCGAGCAGAACGGGAAAAAGACGCTGCAGGATGTGCTCGATCTGGAGCGGGATGACGTCACCGCCATGGCCGGCATGACGCCGGTGCTCGCGGACAAGCTGATGGCGTTCCTGAACGAGCTGACGGAAGAGGGCGACGGCGGGGACGAGACGGCCCCGACGCCCCCGACGGCCCCAACGGACCCGATACCTCCAACGCCCCCGGCGGCGCCGGCGGCGTGAGGGAGAAATCCGCCCGCCTGCTCGGGCTCCTGGGGCTGGGCGTGCGGGCGCGGAACGTGGTGATCGGAGTGTCGGGCACGCGCGCCGAGCTGCATCGGGGCGGTGTCCGTTGCGTGGTCCTGGCGTCGGACGCGGGGCCGCGCACGCTGGAGAAGGTCGAACGGTTGGCGCGGGCGATGGCGGTGCCGGTGATCGTCGGGCCCGATGCAAAGACGTTGGGGGCGGGGCTGGGCCGCCCGCCGGTGCAGGCAATCGGCGTCAACGATCCATCGTTGGCGCGAGGCGTGTTAGGGCTTTCGGAGGGGTAGAGTGGGAACGACGCGGATTCACGATCTGGCAGCCGAATTCGGCATCTCCGCCGAGCAGTTGATGGGAATGCTCAAGGAGATGGACGTGTTCGTACGGAGTCATCTCTCGCCGCTCAAGGACGAGCAGGTGGCGCTGGTACGCGCACGCTGGGAGCGGGACAAGCGGAAGGCCAAGGAACCCACGGCTCCCGCCAAGCGACGGCGTGCCGTGAAGGTCGCCCCGGCCCCTGAGCCCGAGCCCGTGGA
>DATBBZ010000181.1:0-4964 GCA_036270745.1 Gemmatimonadales bacterium
CCACGTGCACGTCCAGGTCGTACAGCACGGGGCCGTGGGGCCACCGGAACTTGCCCGTGAGCGTCGCGCGGGTGCCTGGAAGGCCGACCAGGGGGAAGTTCGCGTCGAGTGAGTCGCCCGCGATGATGGCGCGGCCCGCGAGGTGACGCACCACCACCTTGGGGTCACTCACCAGCGTCGACAGAGAATCGACGTCGATCCGGATGCCCTTTTCCGTAGGTGACGAGATCCGGAGCGCCCGTACCCACCCGTTCACATGGTCGAAGCGTCGTACCCGACGGCGGCCATCCGCACCCGCGTTCTCGATCTCGGCGCTCGAGTCGGACGGCGCGGGACGGGACTGCAGCCGCAGGAGCACCGTGCCGTCATCGATGCGCACGTTCCGTAACAGCACCAGTGCGGGAGGCGTCCGGCTCGGCGGACCATGGTGTTCGCCGAGATGGAGCAGCTCCTCGAGGTCGAGACGGCCATTCTTGTGTTGCAGCAGGTTCACATATGGGTGGTCCAGGGTGACGTCCCGGAGGACGATGCGTCCCCCCAGGAGATCCAGCAGCCGGTACGACAAGGCCACCTGGGGCAGCTCCGCCACGAGCGTCGAATCGGGATCGTAGAGCCTGACCTCGTTGAGTTGGAGGTCCGTGAGGAGGGAGCCGTGCACCGCGCCGATCTCGATGCGCCCGCCGACCGCCGTCGCCGCCGCGGACCTCGCCACCGCGCCGAGCAGTGCCCGTCCCGCCGCCGTGTTCACCAGCCCGGACAGGGTACCGAGGAAACACGCGAGCAGCCCGGCGATGATCCACAGGAGGACCGCGAGAGAGCGTCGCATCAGAACGCCTGTCCCACCGCGAACTGCAGGACCCAGCGCTTCCAGAACGAAGACGGAGTGGGCGGCTGGTAGCGCTTCCGGTACACCGTCAGCGTGTCGCCCTTCGCGAGGTAGAGCACACCGGCTTCGGTCGGACCCTGGTACGCCGCGTCGAGACGCACCGGCCCAAGGGGGGTGGTGAACCGGAGGCCGACCCCCGGGGTGAACCGCACGCCGGAGACCGGCGCCAACGTGTCACCGCGCTCCCAGACTTGTCCCAGGTCCGCGAAGAGTGCGACCCGCATCCGGTCCGGGAGAATGGGCGTCGCGAACCGGAGCTCAGCATTCATCACGAAGACGGCATTCCCGCCGATCGGGGCGTTCTTGATGTTGGTGGAGTTGTAGACGGTGTCGGTACCCTGGAAATGATACCCCTTGCTGGTCGTGTCGCTGATCACATAGCCGATGGGCCCGAGATCGTTCCGCCCATATCCCCGTACCGAGTTCGGCCCCCCGGCGTAGAACCGCTGATCGGGGGGCACGAATTGGGCGTTCTGCCCGGAAAGCGTGATCCGTTGCGGCAAGATGACCCCGCCCCGCACCCGCCAGGCGAAGACGCCCGTCGAACCCAACGGCACGTACCGGGCGAAGTCAACCTCCCCCCGGTTGAACTCATAGAAGGGATCCGAGCCTACGAACCGGGATGCGTGGGTCAAGGTCAACGTGAACTGGCTCCCCCGGGACGGGTCGAGAATCGAATTGACGTCATTGCGGACGGCGGTCGCGGTCACCGCGGCGAATCGCCGGCGGTCGGACAGGAGGGCTTGATCGCTCGCCGCGCAGGCCAGAAACAGCTGGCAGTAGGTGACCGGCTGAGCCACAGTGCGGCCGACGGAAATGCCGTAACTGACGGAAAAGGGCACGTCCCGGTGCGCATTAAACACCACACCCACGTTCGCGCCGACATCCTGCCGCACGTAGACGTTGTATTCCGACCGCCGCTCGGCGAGGAGGGTGAGGCTCGCCGTATTGCGCGACGACAGAAAGGACGGCTGAAAGAGGGATGCCGACAGGGAATAGTTGAGCGTGTCGGAAGTGAAGTCCCCCTCATCGTAGCGGCAGACGCTCTTCTCGAACCCAAGGTCCACCGGGGACCCGACCCCGAGCTTCGAGAGGGAGCCGTCCAGATTGAGGGACCGTCCACCACCGAAGAAGTCGAGCGCCGACCACCCCGCCTGGGCGCGGAAGCAATCGACGGACCCGTACCCCACGCCGCCGCGCACCACGTGTCTCGGACCCTCAGCCACCTGCACCGCGACATCCACCACGCTGTCGCCCGGGTCGACGGAGTCCGCAGGGGCGACATTGACGGAGCTGAAGAGCCCCAGACCGTAGAGGTTCCGCTGGCTCTCGTAGATCTGGTCCTGGCGGTACATGTCGGCGGACCGGAGAGGAATGGCGTGCAGGACGGTGCTGGTATCTACTCGCTTGAGCCCCCGCACCTCGAGCCGGCCGATCTTCGCGTACGCCCCGGGCTGCGCGTCGAACTCTACCGTGGCGGTGAGGGAATCGGCATTCGAGTCGAAGTTTCGGAGCACTTCGGTCGCCGGATGACCCAGGTTCTGAAGGCGGGCCGCGAGGCTGTCGGCGGACGCCTGGAAGAGGAACCGGTTGAAGGGCGCGCCCACCGAGAGCGGCAGATCCTTCCGCACCCGGGCTGTATCGAGGATCCCATCGACGCCCGTGATGGTCACCCGGGTGACTCGGACCGGCGGACCTTCCGTGATGCGAAAGGTGATCCAGGCGGCGTCATTGGTGCGCTTCACTACGGTGTCGATCTGGACCCGCATGTACCCGCTCTGCCGGTACAGTAGGAGGAGGCGGACGACGTCCCGGCGGAACTCGACTTCGTCGAGGTAACGCTTCTCCCCCAGACCCATCCACTTCACCCACCACACGCGGGCCAGCCACGCCGAGTTGCTGGTTGCGATCGCCGAGCCGAGGGTGTAGCCGTCGATGGATTCATTGCCCTCGAAGGACAGCCCGCGGACGACCCGCTGGTCGGTCTGAGCAGCGAGGGGGGCAAGGGGAGCCGCTAGGGTCACTGCGGCGAGCAGAGCCATCGTACCTGAGCGCAATTGACGTGACTTTATAAGTCCTGTATGTTGGGCAACTTCCGTCGCACTGTCAACCTTTTCGACACCACTCCATGCGCATTCAGACCCTACTCCTCGCACTCTCGTTCCCGCTCTCGGGCGCCTCGACCCTGGTCGCTCAGTCACCCGCGCCCCGGACCAGACCGCTGCGTGGATCACTCGAGAAGCGGATCAACACCTTGCTCGACCAGGCGCCATTCGACCGGGCCCAGTGGGGCATCTACGTCATCGACGACCAGGGGAAGGTTCGTTACCAGCGGGACGGCGACCGGTACCGGGTGCCTGCGAGCAACACCAAGCTCGTCGTGACCTCGACGGCGACGGTGCTCCTCCCTCCCGACTACCGCGTGCGCACCAGTGTCTACACCAACGGCACGCTGTCCGCCGGGGTGCTGTCGGGAGACCTGGTCCTGTACGGCCGGGGGGATCCGACTTTCTCGGAGCGCTGCTTCGGCATCGACACCCTCGCCGCCGGCGCCTGTGACTCCGCCTTCACGGCGATGGACGCCATCGCCGAATCGCTCTGGGCAAGAGGCGTCCGACGGATCAATGGAAAGCTCGTCGGAGACGGCTCGTACTTCGAACCGACGCTGACGGCACCCGGCTGGAACGCCTGGGACCTGAACTGGTGGTATGCGGCGCCGGTGTCGGGACTCGGCTTTCACGACAATAGCGTCGACTTTCACATCGCCCCGGGAGCCGCGGTGGACCAACCACCCACGGTCACCTGGTCACCCGACGTCGGCTTGATCACGTTCGAGAACCGGGCCCGCACTGTTCCGGCGGACTCCGGGTCATCCATCGGGGATGAGTTCTACCGGACACCCGGCACCCTGAACATCTGGGCGAACGGCACAGTGGCGCTCTCCCGGAGGCCTTGGATCGAGAGCTTCGCGCTGCCGGACCCGAACCTCTATGCCTGCCGGGCGCTCGAAACGGCGCTCGCACGGCGCGGCATCTCGGTGCTGGGAGGCGCGATCAGCACCACCGATTCACTGGCGTACCGGAGTGCCCGGGCGACCCCGGCGCTGGTGGATTATCTGGGGCGTCCCCTGCCCGACATCATCTTCCCGATCCTCAATACCAGCCAGAACTGGTTCGCCGAGATGCTGCTCAAGATCCTGGGACGGGAGCTCCGCGGTGAGGGTTCCTGGGAGGCGGGGCTGGACGTCGAGCGCCGGTTCCTGATCGACTCGGTAGGCATCGACTCGACGGCCTTTTCCCTCGAGGACGGTTCGGGGCTTTCGGCCGGGAACCTGGTCACGCCCCACGCTTTCGTGCAGCTCCTGGCGTACATGCACCGGCATGCCAAACGGACGCCGTTCCTCGCGGGCCTCCCCCACGCCGCCCGCCCCGGCTCACTCCTGCGGCGGTTCACCGGGACCCCGGTGGACAGCATCGTCGTGGCCAAGACCGGCAGCATCGACCGCGTCAACTCGCTCTCGGGGTACATCGAAAAACCTGGCGGGAAGACCTGGACGTTCAGTATCCAGGCGAACACGCATGACGTCGGCGGGCGGGCGATGCTGGCTCAGATCGATTCGATTGTCGTGGAGATTGGGAAAACGAAGTAGCTAGTCGTCCTTCTGCCCGAAGATGGCCATGTTCGAGCTGTGCCCAGGCTCGAACTTTGCCGACGGATTGATGAGGTGCACGGCGTGGTTTACGGCGATTGACGCCTCGGCCACGCCGGTCGCGATGAGCTTGAGTTTGCCGGGATACGTGGCCATGTCCCCCGCCGCGTAGATCCCGGGGATGTTGGTGGACATGGTCTGGTTCACCTTGATCTCGTGCTTCTCGATCACGAGCCCCCACTCGGCGATCGCCCCCAGGGATGACACGAACCCCAGCTGGGGCAGTACGCAATCCATCGGCAGCGTCTCTTCCGCCTTGGTCTGGGTGTTGTGGATGACCACCTTCTCGATCCGGCCCCCGCCCTGAATCGCCTTGAGCTCCCAGAAGGTCCGGAGCTCCACCTGTTTCGCGGTGTGCATCTTCTGCAC
>DATBBZ010000182.1:0-4344 GCA_036270745.1 Gemmatimonadales bacterium
CGCATCCTCCAAGGGGACCGCGTCGCCGTCGATCTCTCCCCCTACGATCTCACCCGGGGAAGAATCACCTACCGCTACAAGTAGCTAGTGGATCTCCAGACCCAGGTAGAAACTCCGTCCCGGTGCCGGCTCGTAATACCGCCCTGCGGCGGCATTGACGGTGACGGACCCGACGTAGTGATGGTTGAACAAGTTCTGCACGGCTAGGAATGGATCGAGCCTGAAGCCACCCACCGAGCCTCCCCACCCCGCCCGCACGTCGCTCCGCCACCAGCCTCCCGCCCGGGTGCTCAGCGTGTCGTTCAACAGCTGGCTCGACGCATGCACCGTCTCGAGCTCCAGCCACGCGCCGCTCACGCCCCAGGGATGCACCCCCACGAGCGCCCGCAGCCAGTGCTCGGGGACGCCTGCCAGGGGCCGTCCATCGAGCACATAGGTCGTCGCTCCCACAGCGTACCGGTAGTCTGTGTAGCGGAAATGCGAATACGTGTAGGTCAGGGACAGCCGCAACCCGGGGACGGGCGTCGCCTCGGTGCCGACCTCCACGCCGCGGTGACGGGCGCTGCCGGCGTTCCGGTAGAACACCCGCTGGGGCGACGAGGGCTCCTGAAAGGGAATCAACTCGTCATGCACGTCCGTCTGAAACACCGCGGCGCTCCAGCGCAGCCGCTCGCTCGGCTCTCCGCGGGCACCCACTTCGGTGTTCCACGCGCGCTGGGGTTGGAGGAGCGGATTGAATCCGCCCAGGGTGTCGGGGCGGTTCGCGAGCTCGGTGGTGGTCGGCGTCTCGAACGACGACCCCGTGTTCGCGTAGACCGTCAGCCGCTCCGACGCGGCGAACGCGGCGCCCAGGGACGCCGAGAAGGCCCGCATCAGCCGGCGGCCCGAGTCGTTCAGGTAGATCGGGTTCGTGAGTGCCTTGACGGAGTCCACCAGACGGTCATCCACCTGAAAACTCACCCAGTCGTAGCGCAGTCCCGCCGTCGCCGTGACCCGCGGCGTGAGGGTCACCGCGCTCTGCACGAAGGGTCCCACCTCGGTCACATGCTCGAGCTGGTCGAGCTGGCGCGACGTGTCAGCCGCGGACGTCGTGCCGACGTAGTTGAAGTTCACGCGGTCGTCGCGCGTGCGTTGCACGTCGAATCCGGTGGTGAGCACCTGGGGGAAGGACCCGATGGAAAACGGTTGCGCCAGCGTGAGCCGCGCCCCGTAATCGAACCGCTTGAGCCGGATGAACGCGAACGTCTGAGGATTGTTGAGGTCACGCGTGAAGCCGAAGACCGTGGCGTCCACCTCGCCCCCATTGTCGAACGCCCGGTGTAACGTCACCCCGCCCTGCCCCTGCATCACCGCTTTCCCCGCGTTCCGGCTCAGGTTGACCGGCGCCGCCGAATCCGCGTTGGCATGCAGCTCGGCATTGGTCAGGGCACCGGGGTTGTCGGCCCGCGGGTCGTCGCCGTACGCCACGACGCCAGCGAGCGACCAGTGATCGGAGAGCGGGAGCCGGAGTCGCGAGTTCAGGTCGCGCTGATCGGCGGCGCTGTGGTTGCGCTCGCCCTGGTAGGAGAGATGCGCTGCCGTCAGCATCAGGCTCCCCTCGCCCACCCGCGCGCGAGTAGTGGAGGACCACTTGCTCCAGGTCCGCCCGCCGTCGAATTGCCCTGCCACGACGCGCGCGTCCTCCGACAGCGGGGACGGGGCCGTCGGGTTGGTCCAGATGCTGATCACGCCCCCGGTGGCGTTTCCGAACAGCGCAGAGGCCGAACCCCGCTCGACCTCGATGTGGTCGACCTCGCTCAGATCCAGGTTGGTGAGCTGCCCCTGGCCGTCCGGAAGGGTCTGCGGGATCCCGTCGAGCAGCACCTTGATGCCTCGGATGGCGAAGGCGGCGCGCGCCCCCGCCCCCCGGATCGAAAGCTTCTGGTCCAGCGAGAAGTTGTAGCGGTTCTGATCGACCACGCCGGGAATCCCGCCGAGCGCCTCGTCTAGGCCCATGGTGGGCCGGGCGGCGCTGATGTCGGCCCGGCTGACGACTGATACCGCCGCGGCGGTTCGGGAAAGGGGTCTGTCGGCGCGGGTCGCCGAAACGACGATCGCAGGCAGGGTGTCCCGCGGAACGCTGTCAGGCTGTTGCGCCGCGAGGGCCCCTGGAACCAGCCACACCCAGACGCACCGCACGCGGAGAACCCGGGGGCCTACGACGGGTGCCGGAAGAAGCGGTTCCAGCGGATGCGGAGCGGCGTGAACCCCATGCTGAAGTAGATCAGCTCCGGCTTCCCTTCGATGTGCGACCGGGGGAGAAAGCCCCAGAACCGGGAATCGTAGCTGTCATCCCGATTGTCCCCCATCACCCAGAAGCTGTCGGCGGGGACCACGACCGGGCCCCAATCGTGCGACGTCGGGTTGTACTTGTCGGCGTTCGTCCCGACGTAGTGCGGGAGCTCGTTGCGCCGCATCTGCAGACGATAGAAGTCGGCGTCGGCGCCGGGATGGAGATGCAGGGCGTAGGGCTCGGGCAGAACCTTGCCGTTCCGGTAGACCGTGTCGTGCACCATCTGCAACGTGTCCCCGGTCTCACCGATCACTCGCTTCACGATCACGAGGTTCGGCGTCGAGTCCTCCACCGACCGGAAGATGATGAGCCCGTCCCGGTGCGGCTGCGCGTACCCTTTGACCTTGAGCAGCCGGATCCCCGTCAGTGGGATCTCGAGCTCGCCGCCGTAGATCATCTTGTTCACGAACAGCCAGTCCCCCACCAGCAGCGTGTTCTCCATGCTGGAGGAGGGGATGCGGAACGCCTCGATCAGGTACGACCGGATCACGATCCAGCACACCAGAGCGATACCGATCGATTTGGCCCAGCTCTTGACCTCTTCGGTGAACGTCTTGGGGCGCACTCCGGGAGGGGGGGCCTCCGGCGGCTGTTTGGGGCTCACGGATGCGCCACCCAGTCGGCGATGAACAGATTGGTCTCGTGCGGCACCGTCGCGCCGCGGTTGGACGCCCACACCAGATGCTTCCCGTCGGGTGAGAACATCGGGAACGCGTTGAACGAATGGTCGGTCGTGATGGTTTCGAGATTCGCGCCGTCCAGGTCCACCGCGTACAGATCGAAATGCTCCGACTGGGGATCAGGGTAGTTCGAGGAGAAGATGATCCGCTTCGAGTCGGGATAGAACGCCGGCGCGAACGACGCGCCCGCGAGGTGCGTGATCTGCCGCTGGCCCGAGCCGTCAGCGTTCATCACCCACAGATCCATCCTGGTCGGACGGACCACGCCCTGCGCCAGGAGGGTCCGATACTCGGCGGAATCGGCGGTGGTCGCGGGGTGATAGGCGCGATAGACGATCAGCTTCCCGTCGGGCGAAAACGTCGGGCCGCCGTCGTACCCGAGCGTGTTGGTGAGCCGCCGGACGTTCGTGCCGTCGACGTTCATCGTGTAGATGTCGAGGTCGCCGTCACGCTCCGAGGTGAAGACGATCGTCTCTCCGTCCGGCGACAATGTCCCCTCGGCATCGTACCCCTTGTTGGCCGTGAGCCGGACCTTGTGACTGCCGTCCGCGTCCGCCGCGTAGATGTCGTAGTCGTAGAGTGCCCAGACATACCCGTGCGAGTAGTCGGGCCGCGGGGGGCACTCGGGCCCGACCGCCTCCGTGCTCGCGTAGAAGACCCGCCGGTCACCGGCGAAGAACCAGCCGCAGGTGGTCCGCCCCGCCCCGGAAGAGACCCGGCGGAGCCCGGAGCCGTCCACGTTGATGACGAACTCCTGATCGCAGCCGGCCGTGTCCGGAGGCGGCGTATGCTGGAAAATCAGCCGCGTCCCGTCGTGCGAGTAATACGCCTCGGCGTTCTGCCCACCGGAGGTGAGGCGCCGGAGATTCCGGAGATGCGGTTCATCGGGGCGAGCCGGGACGGATGCCGCTTGGAACAGCGTGGTGACGAGCAGGAAGGTGACCATGGCGCCCGGCAAGCTATGGGGACCGGCGAGGCGGCGAAAGGGTCGCCCCGCTAGATTTCCCGACAGCGATGACAGACAGTCCTCCGAATTCTCCCCGCAAGTCCCGCGTGCCGCTGCTGGACGCGCTGGGACAACTGTGCTCCGATGGTAAGTCGACGGCCGAGTACCTCTGGCAGGTTCCGGACGACACCCAGGCCCGTCTGAAACTGGTCGGCTTGATCGACCAGATTGCGGCGGAGAGCGCCAAGCAGGGGCGCAACGAGATGGGAAGGATCTGCGCCGAATTGGGACCCGCCGCCAAGGCGAGCCCGTCCCCCCAACAGGTGGAGCTCCTGGTGGACGGTTTCGACCGGCTCTTCAAGCTCTGGCAGG
Organism: Gemmatimonadales bacterium; assembly: GCA_036270745.1. Classification (GTDB taxonomy): domain Bacteria; phylum Gemmatimonadota; class Gemmatimonadetes; order Gemmatimonadales; family GWC2-71-9; genus 40CM-2-70-7. Next base: position 4,331 of record DATBBZ010000182.1, read on the forward strand.
CCGCCAAGTCGGGC
>DATBBZ010000183.1:0-5940 GCA_036270745.1 Gemmatimonadales bacterium
CACGAAGTACTGGGGCGGCCTGATCGAGTGGCTCCGCGACCGGGTGGCCGGCGAGGGCAAGATCGCCACCGAAGACCTGAACCTGATTCACCTGACGGACGATCCGGCGGACGCCGTCCGCTGGATCACCAAGGCCCGGGAGCGCCGCACGGCGGCGCACGCGGCTTCCACCAACAACCCCTGACGATCAACCCGATGACTCGATCTCAATATCTCCGTGGCCCGCGCATCGATCCGAAGCCCATCTCCGGCAAGGAGACGGCGGCCGAGTTGATCGACAACGCCTTCCTGGCCTACAACGCCGGCCGCATGCGCGAAGGCTGCCGCCTCTTCGTCGAGAAGATGCTGGCGCCCGATTGCACCGTGGGCATGAGCCTCACCGGCGCCATGACACCGGCCGGTCTCGGCATGTCGACCATCATCCCGCTGATCGAAGCGGGATTCATCGACTGGATCGTGTCCACCGGCGCGAATCTCTACCACGATTCCCATTTCGGCCTCGGGCTCGCCATGCACCAGGGCACGCCCTTCATCGACGACGTCGTGCTCCGCGAGGAGGGTGTGGTCCGCATCTACGACATCTTCTTCGACTACGAAGTCCTGCTGTCGACCGACGCGTACATCCGCGAGGTGAGTGCGGGCCCCGAGTTCCAGCGTTCGATGAGCACCGCCGAATATCACTATCTCCTGGGCGGGTACATCCTGGAGCGGGAACGAAAGCTCGGCATCTCCCGGAAGTCGGTGCTGGGCGTGGCGCATGAGTGTGGCGTGCCGATCTACACCTCGAGTCCCGGTGACTCGTCCATCGGCATGAACGTCGCGGAACAGGCCCTTGCCGGGTCCAAGCTGCGGTATGACGTGAGCGCCGACGTCAACGAGACCGCGGCCATCGTCTACGCGGCGAAGGATGGGGACGGGACCTCCGGGCTGCTGATCGCCGGGGGCGGGAGCCCCAAGAACTTCGTGCTGCAGACCGAGCCGCAGATCCAGGAGGTGCTGGGGATCAGCGAGAAGGGGCACGACTACTTCCTCCAGCTCACCGACGCGCGGCCAGACACGGGCGGCCTCTCCGGGGCGACGCCCGCGGAGGCCGTGAGTTGGGGCAAAATCGACCCCGACAAGCTGCCCGGCACGGTGGTCTGCTACACGGATAACACGGTCGCCCTGCCGCTGCTCGCGTCCTACGCCCTGGCCAAGCGGCAGCCCCGGCCGCTGAAGCGCCTCTATGACCGCCGGGCCGCGCTCATGGCGGACCTCTTGAAGGCCTACGAGAAGGCGAAGAAGTCGCGCGATGCCCGCGCGGAGGTCGCCACTGGCGGACGCGCGTAACCGCGGGACGTCGAAGGTGTCGGGCCCCGGGACGTACGCCGCGTACGTCCTGGGGCTCCTCACTCTGATCAACCTCCTCAACTATCTCGACCGCAACGTCGTCTTCGCGGTCTTCGAACCCGTCAAGCAGGAGCTCCACGTCTCCGATCAGCAGCTGGGCTGGCTCGGCTCCGCGTACATCATTCTGCTCTCGCTCTGCTCCATTCCCCTCGGAGTCCTGGGCGACCTGAAGTCCCGGCGCGTGGTCATCGCCTGGAGCCTGGGGTTCTGGAGCCTGGTCACGAGCGCCGCGGGGTTCGTCCGCGGCTTCGGACAGCTCGTGGTGTGCCGGTCGCTCGCGGGAGTCGGGGAGGCGGGATACTCCCCCGCGTCTCAGGCCATTATCGCCGACTATTACAAGGGCCGCGCTCGCGCGTTCGCCATCGGGATCTACTCGGTGGGCACCGCCGTCGGCGGGATTCTCGGCATCTGGCTCGGCGGCGTGATCGCGACACGCTATGGATGGCGCTGGGCGTTCATCCCGATGGGGATTCCCGGATTGCTCCTCGCGGCCCAGGCGGCGCGGATCCGTGAAATGGATCAACGCGCGCCCACGCCCCTCCGCAACGCCATCGTGAAGTGGTACCGGGCGGGGGTGCGCCACGCGGTGCGGTACGTCCTCCCGGTGGCGGGAGTTTCCGCGATCGGCGCGGTCACCGCGGCGGTGCTGGACCTCACCCTGGGATTCTCCTTCGACGTGTCGATGGCCGTGTTCGGCGTGTTCGTCGCCCTCGGCTTGATGTGGACCGTGACGCGACTCGTGCCGGTCGCCATCCAGCGCACCGCCGCGGCGGGGGGCGTCGCCGCCTCCGCCGTCGAGGAATTCCTCGAGGCCGCCACCGTGGTTCTCCGCACGCCCACCCTCATCTGGGTGTTCATCGGCGGCGCGATGGTGACGTTCGCGGTGAATGGACTGATCGCCTGGGCCGCGACGTTCATGGCCCGGGTCCACAACCTGTCGGTCCCGGACTTCAGCGCCCGGTTCGGCGTCTGGGCCCTGGCCGGCGGCGTCTTGGGCGTGCTCGTGGGCGGCAAGATCGGCGACTGGCTGCAGGTCCGCTGGGCCGGCGGCCGGGTCATCGCGTCCGGCGCCGGATTCATCATCGGCGGCCCCCTCGTCGCCTGGCTCCTGTTTTCAGGGAGTCTGAAGGGCTTCGCACCGCTCCTGTTCGGCATTTACTTCTTCTATACCTGGTATAACGGTCCCCTCGCGGCCGTGATCTTCGACGTGGTGCCCGCCGCCGTGCGGGCGTCGGTGACGGGGGCGTTCGTGCTGTTCTCCCACCTCGCGGGTGACGCCCTCGCGCCGCCCCTGGTGGGTTACCTGTCGGACCAGACGAAAAGCATTCAGACGGCGATGATGATCCTGCCGGTGGCCGGCGTGGTTGGGGGCTTCGTGATTCTCGTGGCGCTGAAGACCGTGGCGAACGACATGAAACGGGTGAAGCGGTGAGCCGGCGCGAAACGCCCCGGCCCGAGCTGCGTTGCACGCGCTGCCGCGCCGAGCTGGAGCGGTTCTGGGCGTACTGTCCGAACTGCGCCAAGGCACTCATCTGGGGTGACGTGCAGCGCGAAACGGGCGCCGAGTGCGCGTATTGCCGCTGGATGGTGTCGGACACGTTTTCATTCTGCCCCTGGTGCGGCCGGAACATCCACGACCGGCAGTCGTCGCTCGAGCCGCTCAAGGCGCCGAAGGGCTTCAAGTACCACGCGCGCTGCGACTGGGGGTGTGGGGGGGGCGTGATGTACCCCATGCAGTGGTGTCCGTGGTGCGGGCGCGAGCAGATCTGGCGCTACACGCACTTTCAGAACATCTGCCCGCACTGCGACAAGGGCGTCGACGACTGGATGGACACCTGCCCCTGGTGCGGGGAGGATGCCACCGGACGGATCCTGATCCCGCGCGCGCTGACCCGCGCCCGCCGTTTGCTGGTCGTCAGCCGGGTCACCGACTGGAACTACCGGATCCTCCTGCGCCCCGGCGTCTCGGGCGTGGACCCGGATGCGCCCAAGGTCATTGAGATCGACCGCCGCTACGTCACCGCCAAGCGGCACCGCGACGAGATCAGCTGGAACCTGCTCACCGGGCTCATCCTCCATGAGCTGGGGCACTCGTTCCTCTATCACCACTGGTCCTGGACCACCACCGGCCGTTTCCGCCGCGCCTTCGGCGAGGTGCGGAAGGCGTACCGGGTGGACGAGCACTGGGTCGACTTCGAACGCCGGCGGATCGCTACCACGCTTCCCGACTACGTGAGCGTGTATGCGGCCACGCACCCGCAGGAGGACTTCGCAGAAACCTTCCGGTTTTATGTGGCCCGGCGCGGAAAACTCCGGGAGCTCTTCGGGGAGTTCGGACGGAAGCGGAAAGGTGTACAGCTCTTCGAGAAGTTCCTGGTACTGCACGATTACGTGAGGAGCCTCCGCGGCTGGCGGTAGGCGCTTGAGGGATCACTGGGGCGAGGCCCCCTGGTTACTTTTCTCTCGTCTTCTCCCTGGAACAGGAATGCGCGCACGGCTTTTCGTTCCGCGACGAAGACCGATCGAATCCTGACCACCGGGATGCTGATCACGCTCTAAGGAGAAACCGAAATGGCGAATCCGGTACTCAATTCGAAGACCTTCTCTGCGCCCAGCGTTGCGACCGGTGCGGAGACTATGACCATCGAAGGGACCGCGAACAAGACGGGTCTCTTGCTTCTCATCTGTCTCGCGACCTCGAGCTGGATCTGGACGCAGACCTACCACGCGATCGACCCCTCAGGTGCCTGGCCTTGGGTCATTGGCGGAGCCTTCGGTGGGTTGGTCGTCGGGATCGCGACGAGCGTCAAGCCCGGGTGGGCGCCGATCACCGCGCCCCTTTACGCTGCGCTCGAAGGCCTCTTTCTCGGCGCCATTTCGGCGCAATATGCGGCCGCTTACCCCGGCATTCTTGTCCAAGCGGTGTCCCTCACGTTCGCGACACTACTCGTCATGCTCCTGTTGTACCGCTCCGGCGCGATCCGGGTGACGCCCCGCTTCCAGAAGGTCATGCTGGTGGCAATGCTGGCAATCGGGCTCTACTACGTCGCGACCATCATGCTGGGCCTGTTCGGTGTGGACACCAGTTATTTCAACGCCGGCGGCCCCCTCGGGATCACCCTCAGCGTGGTGATTGTGGGCGTGGCTGCGCTGACACTGCTCCTCGATTTCGACATGATCGCCAAGGGCGTCGAGCAGGGGGCCCCTAAGGCCATGGAGTGGTACGGGGCTTTTGGCCTGATGGTCGGCCTGGTCTGGCTCTACCTGGAGATCCTCCGGCTCCTCGGTAAAATCAACCGCCGCTAGCCTGCAACCTTCGGCACCTCCCTGGGCATCCAAAGCCCGGGACCTTCAATGGTCCCGGGCTTTTTCATTCCACCCGAGGTCCTTATGCCGATCGCGATTCGCTTCCGCCCGGCCGGCGCCGCGCTGGCCCTGGCACTGATCTCCTGGATGGCCGGCCGAGCATCGGGCGCGCCGGCGGCGGCCTCTCCGCGTCCGACCGGCGCCGCTGACTCCACGACCATCACCCACGTCCTGGATCTGCTCCGCAGCGCCGATACCACGGTCTGCGGGCTCGCCGCCCGCTCCCTCACGCAAGGGTGGGGCGACTACGGTGCGCCGATCGGCACTCCGCTGACGCGGTCGGTCCTCCGCATCGGGCGCCGGTCCGAGACCCCGGCCGTGGTGAACGCTTATCGGGCCGCCATTCGCGACCCCAACACCTGTGTCCGCGACCTCGCCGCGCAGCAGGTCGCCGACAACGACTCGGCGAGCATCGGTCTCTTCACTTCGCTGTCGTCCGACCGCGATCCGGCCCTCCGTGCCACCGGCGTCTTGGGGCTCGGCATCGTCGGCAGTGACCACTCCCTCGGTTTACTCAAGAAGACGATCGCGGACGCCGATTTCCGCGTGCGCGCCATGAGCGCGTGGGCCCTCGGCCAGGTGGACGACGGGGACGCCGTTCCGGCACTCGCCAACGCCCTGAAGGACGATTCCACCGACGTGCGACAGCTCGCCGCCCGCGCGCTCGGGTCCATTGGTGTGGTGAGTGCGCTGACCCCGCTGCGGCGCGGCTTACAGGACGCCGCGGCTCCGGTGCGCCAGACCGCCGCGTGGGCCCTGGGCGAGCTCGGCGAGAAGAGCGCGGTGCCGGCCTTGAGCGCGGCCCTGAAGGACGCCGACCCTGACGTCCGCGCGACGACCGTGTGGGCGTTGGGCCAGATCTCGGACTCGGTGGCCACCGCGCCCCTCGCGAGCGTGCTCCAGGATGATGACCCGGAGGTACGGCAGATGGCGGTGTGGGCGTTAGGGCAGGTGGGTGATCGGAGCACCGTCCGGCCTCTCAGTCAGGCCCTGAAGGACCGCGACCAGGACGTGCGCAGCATGGCGGCCTGGGCCCTCGGTCAGGTCGGCGACGAGGCCGCGGTGCCCGCCCTTACCGGTGCATTGAAGGATCCCTCCTCAGACGTTCGCAGCACGTCGGCGTGGGCACTGGGACAGGTGGGTGAGTCCCAGGCGGTGCCCGGTCTGGTGGGCGCGCTCAAGGAT
>DATBBZ010000184.1:0-5883 GCA_036270745.1 Gemmatimonadales bacterium
GACCCCCCGGGACTCGAGCGTATCGAGGATCATCGGCGTCCACTTGCCGTCGGGACCGTCGTCGAACGTGAAGGCCACGGCGTGTTTCCGGCGTCCATACCGGCGAATCACGTATGTCGATGGCGTCTGGGTGACGACTTCCCCGGTCACGGCCTTGGTGACGCTGTCGACCGTCATGGTGCGCTCGCCGAGCGTCGGTTCGGCCACCATGCGGAGAATCTCACCGGTGCCGATGAAGCTCACATCGTATCCGATGCGCATGGTGTCCATCGGTGCCGGGTCCGCGATCAGCCCATCGCGGTGCAGCACGTTCCACAGCGAGGGATCCTCGGCGCCGAGGCGCCAGATCCCCACCCCGGCCACTCCACGCCGCAGGGCATACCTGATCTCATTCCAGGCGGTCGGCGCATCGAGGTACCATACGATGGTCGTGACCGAGTCTTTGTCGTCCCAGTTGAAAGTCGGATTCAGGGCAGCGTGGTCCATCGACGGCTGGAGACTCTCGTCACGGGCCAGCTGCATCGCGTCCTGGAACGTCAGCTCGGTGGCGCTTTCGGCGGTGTCCGTCCACTGGTATCCGTACTGCCCGACGCCCACGATGAGCTTGCGCGCCGGGATTCGCCGGAGGGCCGTCTCGATGTTGTTCTCGAACCAGTGCTGGCTCGCGATGGGCCCCGGATCATCCGACGGGTCGTTCTCGTCGTAGTCCATCAGGAAGATCCGGTCGTTGATGGCCGCGTACGCCTCGAGGGGGAAGGAACGATCGCCCCCGACATCCCCCGGCACCGCCTGGGTTATCAGCTTCTCTTTGGGAAGGGCGGCCCGCAGCTCGCGCATGAAAGACAGCAGCATCGGGTGCATCGTGGAAGGGAGCTCCTCGAAGTCGATCGTCACGCCCGCCAGGTTGAGCGCGACCACGGTGTCGACGATCACCTTGAGGGCACGTCGGCGGAAGGACGGGCGACCGATCAGCGTGCGCACCGCTCCGGGATCGAATCCATCCCCCGTCGCATTGGTCAGCATTAAGAAGATGCCCGGCTGGGGGTCCCGCTCCAGGGACTGATAGTAAAAGACGCTGTCCTTCACCTGGATGAGGAGCGGTAAGGAGTCCCGTCCGCGTTTCCGGACCAACCCCCACTCCGCCACGATCCAGTCGAGGTTGTTGTGAAGCAAGTTTTCTTTGAGGGAGACGCGCGAGTTGTCGTCCCAATTGACGTAGAAGCCCGCTACGATAGGATCCGAAGGCGCATGCCGACGGGTGGGCGCCGTGGTGGCGGACCGGCGGCTGCCCATCTGTTCAAGGCGCCGGGCTGGAGGCGCCGGGTGTTGCTTCAGTTGCTCGAAGAGCTTCTCCCGTGCCGCAATGCGCTCCCGCTCCGCCGCCACGGAGATTTTCTGGTCGCGTTGGAACTGGGGTCGGATACCCACCCGTGGTGCCCGCCCGAGTGAGTCGGCCGCGGTCTGTCGAAGCGGGAGAACGGGGAGCAGGGGCGGAATGATGAGGCCGGTGAAGACGAAGATCCCGGCGGCGATGGTGATCGTCCCCAGCACCCAGGCCCCCAACCGGACGTTGCGGCGACGGCGCCCGGTGGGGTCGAGAAACATCTGGGTGGAGGAATGGGGCGTCACGGCGGGAAAACTAACGTCCCGGCGCCGCGGGTGCCTTTAGAGCTTGAAACGGTATCCCGTAATCATCTTCAGAATGAACCGGTCCGTGCCCGGGGTCAGCCCGAACCCGGCGCCCAGGTTGAACTCCCAGTCCGGCGAAAGATTGAGGTCCAGGGCGGGAAAGATCTGTTGCTGCTGCTGGTTCAGTGGGTCAAACCCCGACAGAGGCCCCAGGGCGCCGTAGTACTCTAGGCACAAAGTCACTTTGCCGGTTACGTCGTAGGTGACGGACACGTTCGGTGAAAACTCGAACCCTTTGCCCGCATTCTCCCCGCGCAGGGATTTCTCGAGCGTCGGATCGATGGCCCAATAGAGCTTCCCGGCGCGCTGGTCGATGATGGGTCTGATCTCCCACGTCCAGGTATCCGGTGAGAACACGCGCCGCTGATACCCGATCTCCTGCGAAAGACTCACTCCCACCGGCCAGTGCCAACTCTCCGGAACCCGGAAGCGCGGACGGATGTGATCACCGACCCAGTCCCACCCCTGACCGGCCCGCGCGCTCGTGAAGACATAGAACCCGGTCTCGAACCAGGGTGTGAACCCGTGGGTGATTTCGATCGTCTCGTGGAGCGCGTGCTGCGTGGGGTACATCCCATCCACCACGGTGGACCGCCCGTCGAACGTGAAGTTCGAGTGCAGCTCCAGCATGGTGTGATGAGGATCGACCAGGTCGGCGCCATAGACCTGGATCTCGTAGTTGTCCTGGGCGGACAACGGTGCCGCGGTAGCAAAGAGGAGCGCGATGGCTATTGCTTTCATGGTGCCAATGATACGCCGCGTAGCATCGCGCCGTTGGCGGGTTCACCCATCCCGCACCAACTAGCCGCCTACCCGTCTAAGCGCCTAGCTTTTCGACTGTGACGACACCCCTCACCAAAGACGCCCGCGCCGCCGTCATTGCCGGCTTCCTCGGCTGGACGCTCGACGCGTTCGACTTCTTCCTGGTCGTGTTGACGCTGACGGCCATCGGCCAGGAGTTCCACCGCACCGACCACGAGATCGCGTGGTCGTTGACCCTCACGCTCCTCGCCCGCCCGGTGGGGGCGCTGATCTTCGGCCTGATGTCCGACCGGTACGGGCGCCGGCTTCCATTGATGATCAACCTGATCTTCTACGCGGCTGTCGAGGTGCTGACCGGATTCTCCACCAGCTACGGAGCCTTCCTGGTTTTGCGTGCCGTGTTCGGGATCGGGATGGGGGGCGAATGGGGCGTCGGCGCGTCGCTGGTGATGGAGAAAGTGCCCGCGGAGCGACGCGGTTTCTATTCGGGGCTCCTCCAGCAGGGCTATGCCTTTGGGTATCTGCTGGCGGCCGGGGCGTACTGGTGGGTGTTTCCCCGCTGGGGATGGCGGCCGCTCTTCTTCATCGGCGGCCTCCCTGCGCTGCTGGCGGTCTTCGTCCGAGCGCAGGTGACCGAATCCGAAGTGTGGCTCAAGACGAAGGTCCAGACCTGGTCGGGTCTCGGCCGGACCCTCGTGAAGCAACTGCCCCTGTTCCTGTATCTCACCGTACTGATGGCCCTGATGAACATGTCGTCCCACGGCACCCAGGACCTCTATCCCACCTTCCTGCAACGGGCCTGGGGCCTTGGCACCGGTGCCCGGTCGGGTGTCACCATCGTCTCGATGGTCGGTGCGCTGATCGGCGGGGTGATCTTCGGCCATTGGTCGCAAGGGTGGGGGCGTCGGAAGACCATCATCGCGACCCTGCTCGCGGCGGTGCTGGTCATCCCGCTCTGGGCGTACGCGCCTTCCCTGACCCTGCTCATCGTCGGTGCCTTCCTCATGCAGGTCTTCGTTCAGGGAGCCTGGGGGGTCATTCCAGCGCATATCACCGAGCTCGCCCCCGACCAAGTGCGGGGCGCGCTGCCCGGATTCGCCTATCAGTGTGGAGCCGCGATTGCGGGGCTGATGCCCTCCCTGCAAACACGAGTGGCGGGGTCCCTGGGGTACCCCGCCACCATGGCTCTTTCCGCCGGCGCCGCGTTTCTCATCTGCGCACTGGTGACCTCTTTGGGCAAAGAGAAGCGCGGCGTGATTTACGGCAATTCCTAGACGTCTAGACGTCCAGTCTTGCTACATCTTCATCGGCGCAGCCGTCAGCGCCCGCTCCATCGCTGCCTTCACGAACACTCGCGTCTCCTTCTTCATGGCGTCCCTCAGCTTCGCCTTCCCCGCCTCACCCCCCACGTCCCCCGCCACCTGCACCGCCGTGACCGCGAACAACGGGTCGTAGTCCCCGATTAACCGGAACGCGACCGCGGTGGCCCGGGCCGAGTCACCCGTGGCCGCCAGGGACTGCAGGGCCACTTGACGGATGTTCCGGTCCTCGGTCGTCGCCGTAGTGCGCTCGAGCGCGTCCTCCGACTGTGCCTCGCGCATGTGGCTGAGAAAAGCCATGGCCGTGAAGCGCGTGTTCGCCGTCTGATCGGGCCCCACCGCCGCAAGGAGCATCGGCAGCGCGTCCTTCCCCTTCTGCGCGGCGATGACCGCCAGGGAGACTCCCCGGACGTCCTCGTTCGGGTCGCCGGTGTACATCGCTGTAGCCGCGGCGAGCGCCCGCGGAGCATCGAGACTGTCCAGCGTCTGCAGGGCCTGCATGCGTACCTGTGGCTCCGGGTCGCGCAGCGCGGACTCGAGCACCCCCTTCGACTCCGGACTCGAGTCGTGCACCATCATCCGGGCCGCCACCTCCCGCAGCCACTCGGTGTGGTCATTCAGCAACAAGAAGCGACGGGTCTCGACTGCCGTCGGATCGGGGTTGCCCTCGAGCTGGCCGATGGCCCAGCGGCGGCCCCGGATGTCGAGGTCGTGCTTCGCCTGGTCGGCCAGCTCGGTCACCGAGAGATCGCCCTTCACGGTTCCGAGGAGCCAGCCGCCTTCGTCGAAGCGGAAGGAGAGGGGCTCGGACGGGAGCGCGATCGCGAAGGTGTCGGTCTGATGCCGCACCATGATCTGCTGACGGACCACTGAGTCGCGGGTGATCACCCGAATCGTGGCCGGGAACTGAAAGACCGGATGCAGGGAGTCGATCGGCTGGGCCTGAGAAACGATCAGATGCAGGGTCTTCAGATTCACGGCCCAGTGCCGGCGGAACTCGACCTTGGGATACCCGATGCCGTACGCCCACTGGTCAAAAAACCAGTCGAGATCGCATTTGCAGGTCTTTTCCATGGCGATCGCATAGTCGGCGGTGGTCACCGGCTTGTACGCGTTGTCGGTCAGGAACCGCCGCATGCCGGCCCAGAAGGCCGAATCTCCCAAAAACCGGCGGAGCTGGTGCGCCAACTGGGCACCCTTGGGATACACGTGGCCGGAGAAGAAGAGCGCGATGGGGTCGTTGCCCTGATACTTGCCCCAGACCAGTGACCGGACCTCGTTCTGGTCCGCCCCCATCGCCTGCTGCTGCTGTCCATACCAGTTCAGCTCGGCATCATCCCACCCGCGCGTCTTTTCGTCCTGCACCGACTCCAGGTACGTGGTGATGCCTTCGTTGACCCAAATGTCCGCCCAATCGGCGGTGGTCGTCAGGTCCCCGAACCACTGGTGCGCCAGCTCATGCGCCACCAGACCCCGGCTCGAGTTCTCCGGTTCCTCCGACCGCGGGTGCAGCGCGAGGTCGGTCTGGGTCGTGGCCGAGACGTTTTCCATCCCACCGTAGGTGAAGTCGGGGATGATGGACTGATCGTACTTGTCCCACGCGAAGTTGACGCCGAGGACCTGGGAGTAGAGCTCGATCATGGAGGGCGTTTCGCCGAAGGAACGCCAGGCCGCGTTCACCGTGTCGGCGTAGGTCCAGTACTCCACCGGAATTCCGCGCCACTGGTCCTTCAGCACCGTGAACGGCCCGACCACCACCGAGTACAGATACGTCGACGCGGGCTTCTCCTGCGACCAGTGCCAGACGTTCTGCTTGCCGCCATTCGCCGGCGTCACGCCGACCAGCTTGCCGTTGGACAGGACCTTGAGCCCCGAGTCCGCCGTGACGAAGAACTCCCAGGTGGTCTTGTCGTTCGGTGCGTCGTAGGTCGGAATCCAGGCGCGGGTTTCGGTGGCTTCGCCCTGACTCCACACGATGTTACGGCGCGGGACGATGTAGAGGCCGCGCTCCGGCACCGTGTGATAGGTCAGCGAGAACTGGACGGTGTCTCCGATCGCCGCACGATGCGCCAGCCGTACCGTCACGTGCGCGGTGTCCTGGGTGAACCGCAGG
>DATBBZ010000185.1:0-10011 GCA_036270745.1 Gemmatimonadales bacterium
ATCAATGACCACATCGCCCAGGTCGAGACGATCCGCCGCCCACGCCGCGCCGCTGATCGGCTTGTCATGGTAGGCGTCCATGAAAATCTGGTTGATGAACCCACCTGTCCACAGCGCCACGTCGCTCTGCCGCGCTTCGCCGCCGAAGGTGAAGCGGTGATAGCGGTTCGCCTGCCAGTCGACGTTGGCGGTGCCGTAGAGCCGCTTTTCCGAGTACAGCGTGCCGGAATTGTTGCCGATCCCACCCGTATACCAGTTGCCCGACGCCATGGCGTAGGGGTTCTCGCGATAGGGCTGGATCGCGCTCAAGTCGGTACGGCCCTCGAGCGGAATCCTGAGACCGGAGTTGGTCCGCAGATTCTTGACGATCTGATCCGGATCGGTGAAGAACTGATTCGCAAACGAGCCGAACCCGGCGAAATTCAAAGTCGAAAGCTCGATGCCGCCCAGGGGGTTCCGGGTGCCGAGTTCCGACGTCGGATCGAGAGGGCCCGAGATCTGATCGTTCGTGCCATAGGAGCCGACCACGTTGAACGACAGCGCCCGGTCAGCCGACTTGAAGAGCTGATGGTTCCAGTTCAGCGTGTAGGTCCGCTGCCAATTGTGGGAACCCGAATAGCGGGTCGGGTCGGCGATGTTCGTGCCGGGATACGCCCGTGTTTGGAACCCGCCAGCCAGAGCGGAGAATGCGACGCTGGAGCCCGACCCGTACGTGTACGACAGCTTGCCCTGCAGGTTGATCGCCGTGCCCCAGTCCATGGGCCGGAAGGCACCATGGCAGTCGAAGCCGGCGTTCTGGGCGGCGTTGCACTGCCCGCTATACTGCACGAAGCGCGGGATCGCGACCGATTGCACGCCGCCCGGAGCGGCGAACGACACCGTGGTGTCGATGCCGGAGACCACGTAGTTCGCCACGTTCTCACCGCCGGACTGCAGTCCCGAGCAGGTCTGGTTCAACAACGTGGCGCAGTTGGTCTGACCCTGCAGCACGCCGGAGAGATAGAACCGGAGCCCCTGAACTCCCGGCACCGGGCCACCCAGCGTGCCTTCGAACCGATTCGCTCCGGAGCTCGCCGAGTTGATCAGACCATCGGTCGACGCGGCCGCGGAGCCCTGGAGCTTTTCACCGCCCGCACGGGTGGTGTACTGAATCACGCCGGACTGCGCGTCCCCAAACTGCACCGGCAGCGCGCCCGTCGTGACTGAGGCTTCTTCCACCGCGTTGGTCTGCACCTGGACGCCCTGCGCGCCGCTGTTGGCCGCGCGGACCGGAGCGCCGTCGATGTAGACGTTCGCCTCACCAGGCCGGCCGCCGCGGATCGAGACGCCGTTGCCATTCCCTGACTCGACCACGCCGGGCTGCAACGCCACCACGCTCCGCACGTCGCTGATCGGGAGCGAGGCGATGGTCTGCCCGGAGACGATGGACTTGGACGTCACCTCGTCACGCGGGACGATGGGGTTCGCTGCCGCTACCACGTTGATGCCGCCCACGACTACCGCAGACGGCTTCATCGGGAAGTTCTCGGTCAGCGTCTGCCCGCCCAACACCCGGACGCCGGTCAGATCGGTCGGCGCGTAGCCGATGAACTGAGCGCGGAGCGTATAGGTGCCGGAGGGCACGTTGTTGATGAAGTAGTAGCCTTTGTCGTCGGTTACGGCGCCGAACGCGGTGCCTACGATGATCACCTGAGCCTTGGCGACCGGCTCACCCGCTTGATTCGACACCGTGCCCTGAACTTTCCCCGCGGTTTGGGCCGCTGCCGGAGTCGACGCGCCAAAGAACGCGACGGCAACGAGCGCACCCAACGCGAGGAAGCCCTTCAAGGCGCTTCCCACACGATGCGTCATGGATACATCCTCCAAGTGCGTGAACGCGAGTGGACTAGCAGACGGAATACGTGACGACGACACGCCACCTCCCTTCGGGTGGAGGCTGCAAGTTCTCTAACCGCCCCTAAGGTGCTCGCCGTCACAGAGGTCGTCAAGGAGACGTCACGCCCTCGTCACGGACCTATGTCACCGTCGGTGGACATCCTCGGCGGCGCGAAAATGCAGGCCGGGTAGGGACCCCGCAAGGGGCGTCCGTCCTATACCAGGAACAGGTCGCGCTGGGGCGCACGGGGCGTCACCTCCGGCCCGGTTTCCCCGAGGAACACATTGATCTCACTCCGCACGCCGAACCGCCCGGTCAAATAGATTCCGGGCTCCACGGAAAAGCCGATTCCGGCCATCAACACCCGGTCGTCGGACGTCTCGAAGTTGTCGAGATGCGGCCCCGAGCCGTGGAGGTCGCGATCGATCGAATGTCCGGTTCGATGCACGAAATGCGCGCCGTATCCGGCCCCCGCAATCACCCCGCGTGCGGCGTCATCGAGATCCGCTCCGGTCACGCTTGCCTTCGAGGCCCAACGCGTGCGAAGCAGATCCACCGCCGCGTCCCGCGCCCCCCGCACCGTCTCCCAGACGTTCCGCACCTCCGCGGGCGGGTTGGTCCCAGTGAAGCCCATCCAGGTCTGGTCCGCGAAGACTGACCCGCGGGAAGGCCCGGCCCAGAGATCCAGGAGCAGCACCTGATCCTTGCCGATGGCGAGATCGCTCCCCGGCTGCGGCTCATAGTGCGGATCCGCCGCGTTCGCTTGCGCCCCGACGATCGGCCCGTGGTCGGTGTAGAGCCCGGCGCGGTCGAATGCCTCACGCACCCGGCGTTGCACCGTCGTCTCCCGCACCGCGACGCCCGTCGCGACCTGCTGTCCCGCCCACCGGAGCGCTTCGCGCGCCACGTCCGCGATCGCCTCCGCCGCCCGGCGGTGTCCCACCAGCTCATCCGGCGTCCACCGCGCGGCGAACTGCGTCACCAGCGGCGCGGACGACACCACACGTGCCCCGCAGCGCTCGAGCAGCTGCACCACGCCATGCGGTATCCGGTCGAGGTAGGGAACGTTGTCGTCGCCCGAGGTCTCGATCGCCGCGACCTTGCCCTGGAGCAGGGTCCTCAGCGCCTCATGGAGCTCGCGCCAGGCCGCGTAGGGACGGACGTCGCCGGGGAATCCCGTGAACGGGGTCAGCTCGATTTTGTGCGCGACGACCACCGGCGCGCCGCTTCGGGGAAGCCAGACGAAGTAACGTCTCGTGCCCAGGCCGCGGACGTTGACGACGCGGGCCGCGATGGGATTCAGTCCGTGGAAGTCGAAGAGGAGCCAGCCGTCGGCGCCCATGGTGGTGAGGGCGCGCTGGACGCCGGCGAGGTCGAGACCGTCGAGTGGTGGCATCAGTGGTGTCGGGGGTCGGGGGCCGCGGCGCGCCATTCGCAGGCGGCGCCACCCGCGCCGCGACAGCTCACGTGCACCATCGAGCCTTCAAAGTTGGCGAACAACCGCAGGAGCTCCGTGAACGCGGCGCCGTAGAGTGCACAGGCGGCGCCGTCGGGCGTCGCGCGAATCGCGAGCGTCTCGCTCATCCGCGCGACGGGCAGCTCGTCGTCCCGGTGGAGGTCTCCATTCAAGACCACGCGGGCGGCGCGCCGGGCCACCGCGTATCCCAGCCCGCGCGGACCCGCCCGGGCGATCCACCGGGCGGCGCCCGCCGTCCGCGCCGCGGCGCGCCGCGCCGCCCGCCGCCCCGCATCCGCGAACACCAAGTCGGCGTCGGGGCGGCGCCCCACGAGCCGGAGCAGGGCTTCGACGTTGGTCGGTTCCACCGTGGCATCCCGGCGGACCAGGCCTTCGTATTCACTCACCTGCATGGCGATGGTGGCGGACATCCCGAGACGCTTGGACAGGAGCTCGTCCGCGAATTCGGCGAGCCCATCCTCCACGGGCGTATCCAGGTTCCGGATGGCCTCGAGTACGGCGAGTGGCACGATGCTATGGACCACGGCGGGCGAAACTTAGTGCCCCATTGCGGAAGGGGGGAGGCCGGGCGAGGCTTAACGCTCAATGGCCACTCAGGCTCCGACGCCCGCGGACTCCTCCCGCCGGACCGCATTCGAAAAAGAAGCGCTGGTGCACCTGGACGCACTCTACCGCGTCGGGCTCCGGCTCACCGGCAACGCCGCCGACGCCGATGATCTGGTCCAGGAAACGATGCTCAAGGCGTATCGCTCCTGGGACCAGTACCAGCCTGGCACCAACGCCAAGGGGTGGCTCCTGACCATCCTCCGCAACTCCTTCATTAATGAATACCGGCGCCGGACCCGGCACCCGGAAACCGTGGACGTGGACACAATTGAGCCGTTCGCGGTGTTTCAGGACATACAGGAGGAGGACCCGCAGGGGGCCTTCTTCGACAAGATCGTAGACGACGAGGTGCTCAAGGCCATCGATGGCCTCCCCGACGCCTTCCGGGAGACCGTGGTCCTGTCGGACGTCGAAGGCATGAGCTACCAGGAAATCGGGAAGATCCTGGGGATCCCGGTGGGCACGGTCAAATCCCGCCTCTTCCGGGCCCGGCAGATGCTTCAGGGCAAGCTCTACGACTACGCGGTGGGGAACGGTTACATCAAGGGGCGCAAGCCATGAAGTGTCGCGAGTGCATCGAACATCTCTACGAGTATCTGGACCGCGAGCTCACCCCCGCGGTCGAGACGGAGATTCGCGCGCACCTGACGCACTGCCCCCCCTGCGGCCACCAGTTCGACTTCGAGGCGGCTTTCCAAAAGTTCGTGAAGGCGAAGACACGGGCCCAAGGCTGCCCGCCGGAATTGAAGCAGCGCATCCTGCGGGAGCTCTTCGACGAATGACGTGGCTGACCGGAGGGGGCGTCGTCGCGGCGCTGGCCGTCTGCGGCGCCACCGCCTGGGGTCTGGGATGGCGAGGAGTGGTCCTGCTCTTCGCCTTCTTTATTTCCGGGTCCCTCCTCACCCGCCTGGCCGGTGGAGGCGGTGGGCAGCGCAACGCTCGGCAAGTGCTGGCGAACGGCGGCGTGGCCGCCCTCGCCGGAGCCCTGGGCTCCTGGCCCCTCGCCGCCGGCGCACTCGCCGCCGCCACCGCCGACACCTGGGCCACCGAGATCGGCTCGTTCTCCCCCCACCCGCCGCGCCTGATCACCACCTGGAAGCCCGTGTCGAAAGGGACCGACGGAGGCGTGACGCTGATCGGGACCGCCGGAGGCGTGGCCGGCGCATTGCTCATCTGGGGCTCCGCGGCGCTGCTGTTTTCGTCCCGGGGGACGGTGATCTGGGCCGGACTCGCCGGGATGCTCGCCGACTCTCTGCTCGGCGCCACCATCCAGGGCAAGATCCTCGACAACGACGGCGTGAACCTCGCCGCCACCGTAACGGGCGCCGGCGCCGCCTACCTCCTCGCGCACCTGTGAACCGCTGGGACGCCGTCGTGGTCGGCGCGGGACCGGCCGGCTCGGTCACCGCCATGCTCCTCGCCCGGCAGGGCGCCCGCGTGCTGCTGGTGGACCGCGCCCGTTTCCCTCGCGACAAACCCTGCTCCGAATACCTGACGCCGGAGACCACGCGCGTCCTGGAGCGACTCGGCGACGGAATCCTTTCAGGCGTCGAAGCCCGGGCACCCGCCCGCCTCACCGGGATGAAGATCATCGCCCCCGACGGGACCGAAGCGGTTGGCCGTTTCCAATCCCGGGAATCCTTCGCCCTGCCCCGCACGGTGTTCGATCAGGTGCTGGTCGAGGCCGCGGTGCGCGCGGGCGCGGAGTTGCGGGAGGAGACTGCGGTCGACGACGTGATCTGGGAGGCGGGTGCGATTGGAGGCGTCCAGACGCGGGACGCGGGAAGTGGGAAGCGGGAAGCGTGGAGGGCCCGCGTCGTCGTCGGCGCTGATGGACTTCGCTCCATCGTCGCCCGGCGACTGGGATTCCGGCGCTCCGGTCCCCCTCGGCGCATCGCGTACAGCGCCCACGTCGCCGACGTCGTCGGAGTCACCGACCTCGGCGAGATGCACATCGGCACCACCGGGTACGTCGGTATGGGACCCATCGGAAACGGCGAGACCACGGTCGCCCTGGTCGTGCCGGCCTCGCGGGCCCATCCCGACCTCACCCAGGCAGAGGGATTCGTGCGCGCCCTGGAGGAGTTCCCGAAAATCCGGGGACGATTCCGGGCCGACCGGTTCACCCGCCCCGTCCTGGCAACTGGGCCTTTCGCGCAGTGGTCGCGGGCGTCCACCGCCGACGGCGCCCTCCTGGTGGGAGACGCGGCCGATTTCTTCGATCCCTTCACCGGGCAGGGGATTTATTCCGCGCTCACCGGGGCCGAGCTGGCGGCGCAGGTGCTGGGTGAGGCCTTGCGGAGCTCGCAACCGGGACCGGTCCCCGCGAGCGCGCTCGAGCCCTATCGCCGGGGCCGCCGGCGCGCCTTCGCGGGCAAATGGGTCCTCGAACGCCTGATCGGCTTCGGCATCGGCTCCCCGGCCCTCGCCACCCGCGTCGTACGCCGGCTCGCACGCCGTCCTGACCTCGCGGATCTTCTGGTCGGGGCCACCGGGAATTTTATTCCGGCAGGTCGGGTCCTTCATCCGGCCACCCTGGCCACCCTCATCGCCTGACCGACAGAGACTCGATGACCGGCGTCGACGCCGCACTCTTCCGCCAGCTCCTGGGACGCTTCGCCACCGGCGTCACCGTCATCACCACGCGCAACGCCGCCGGCGAGCCCGAAGGCATGACCGCCAGCTCGGTGGCCTCGGTCTCGCTCGATCCCCCGTTGCTCCTCGTGTCGGTGGACCACAAGAACGTGATGCACCAGGCGCTCGCTCAGGCGTCGCATTTCATCGTCAACGTTCTCGCGGCGGACCAGGAGGGGCTGTCCCGCCGCTTCGCGGAGCTGGAGAACAACCGCTTCGACGGCGTCGGCGTCCACACCGGTAAACGCGGCCTCCCCGTCCTCGACGGCGTACTCGCCCACATCGAGTGCACCAAACAGTCGGTCGTCGACGCCGGAGACCATTCCGTCTACATCGGATTAGTGACGGGTGGGGCCGTCACCGATCGGCGCCCTCTCCTTTATTACCGCGGCGGCTACGCGAACCTTTCCGGTTCATGATCGGCGTCGAAGTCCTCGATGACCCGGGCGCAGACCCCGCACTCGTGCGGGCCGAGCTGACCGACCTGACACGCCTCAATCGCTGGTTCGGAGGGGCCCGTGCGGTAGTCCGGACGCTCATGCCCCTCCTGCCACCGGCGGGAGGCTCCTGCACGCTCCTCGACGTCGGCACCGGATCGGGAGACATCCCCCGGGCCATCGCGCGGGCGGCCCAACGCCGGCGCGTGACGGTGCGGACGCTGGGTCTCGACCGCTCGCCGGTGGCGGCCCGCGTCGCGTCGACCACCGGCCTCGCGACCGCAGTGTCGGATGGCGGCTCCCTGCCGCTCGCGCCGCGCTCGGTGGACTTCGTGGTGCTCAGTCAGGTCCTGCATC
Organism: Gemmatimonadales bacterium; assembly: GCA_036270745.1. Lineage (GTDB taxonomy): Bacteria > Gemmatimonadota > Gemmatimonadetes > Gemmatimonadales > GWC2-71-9 > 40CM-2-70-7. The sequence goes on from DATBBZ010000185.1 coordinate 7,388, forward strand.
ACCTGGAACCCGCGGCGGCCACCCGGTGGATTCGGGAACTCGACCGCGTCGCGCGCCGCGCCGTCATCATCGCCGATCTCCGGCGTTCCCGGGTGGCCATGCTCGCGATGTGGCTGGTCTCGTTTCCGTTGGGGCTTCATCCGGTTACGCGCCGGGACGCCGTGGTTTCCCTGCGGCGCGGGTATACGGTGGGGGAGTTGGAGGCGTTGCTCAGCGCCGCGGGGGTCACGGCGATGATCACGAGCCATCCGATCGCCAGACTGGTGGCGGTGTGGGAGCCATGCTGACCGTCGATCGCATTGCCATCTGCGGCGAACCCGACCGAGTCTTCGCGATCGCCGCTGACGTGGAAGCCTGGCCCCGGATGCTGGCGCACTACCGCTGGGTCCGGATCCTCGAGCGCCGGGCATCCGGGGCGCTGGTCGAGATGGCGGCGTGGCGCCCGTTTGGTCCGTTGCGGTGGCCCACTTGGTGGGTCTCGGAAATGACCGTGCATCCGGAGGTCCGTGAGATCCGCTACCGGCACGTCCGGGGGCTGACCTCGGGGATGGACGTGGTGTGGCGGATGTCGCCGGGTTCGGCGGGGGTCGCGATCGACCTGGAGCACCGGTGGACGGGACCCCGATGGCCCGTCATCGGAGCCTTCGCCGCGAGCACAGTGATCGGGCCGGTGTTCGTCCACGGCATCGCCTCGCGGACGCTCGCCGGCCTCAAGGCCTACGTGGAAAACAGGAAGGGGAACGCGTGAGCGAACGCCGTCGTGTCGTCATCACGGGCGTCGGCGCGGTGACGCCGATTGGCACCGGAGCACCGGGGCTCTGGGAGGGACTCCAGCGCCGGACCTCGGCGGTGCGGACCATCACGCGGTTCGATCCCGAGCCATTCCGGAGTCACATCGCGGCCGAGATCCCCGACTTCCGGCCGCAGGATCACCTCGAAGCCAGGCGGGCCAAGCGCCTCGATCGATTCTCTCAGCTGGCCGTGGCGAGCGCCCGCATGGCGCTCGCGGACGCGCGGCTCGACCTGAGCCGGGAAGATCCGGATCTGATCGGCACGATGATGGGCTCCGCCCTGGGGGGCGTGTCCTACGCGGAGTCCCAGGTCGGGAACTACCTGCGCGACGGCGTGAAGGGCATGGACGTCGGGCTGGCGCTCTCGGTTTTCGCGGGCGCGGCCAGCTGCAACATCGCGATCGAGTTCGGCTGCACCGGTCCCAACGCCACCAACGCCATGAGCTGTGCGTCCGGGACCATCGCCGTGGGCGAAGCATTCCACGTGGTGCGCGACGGGCGGGCGGACCTCATGCTGGCCGGCGGGGCCGAGGCGCCGCTCGCGCCCCTCACGTTCGGAGCGTTCTCGAACATCCGGGCGATGAGTACCCGGAACGACGACCCGGCCCACGCCTCACGCCCCTTCGATGCCGGACGCGACGGGTTCGTGATGGGCGAGGGAGCGGCGGTGTTGGTGCTCGAGGAACGGGGCCGCGCGCTCGCGCGGGGCGCGCCGATCTATGCCGAGGTGGTGGGCCACGCCTTTACCAACGACGCCTATCACATGACGGCACCGCGCCCCGATGGGCGGCAGGCGGCCCGCGCCATTCGCCTGGCACTGGCGGATGGTGACGTGACCCCGGGCGAGATCGGCTATGTCAACGCGCACGGATCGTCCACCCCGTTGAACGATTCCACCGAGACGTCCGCCCTGAAACAGGTGTTCGGCGACCACGCCTACCGGCTGGCAGTCTCGGGCACGAAGGGCTACTACGGCCACGCACTCGGCGCGAGCGGGGCCATCGAGGCGGCCATCTGCGCCCTGGCCATGGCGAAGGGGTGGCTCCCGCCCACCATCAACCTGGAACGTCCCGATCCGGCGTGTGACCTCGACTGCCTTCCCGGCGCGGGCCGCGCGGAAACGCCCGAAGGCGTGGTGTCCAACTCGTTCGGCTTCGGCGGAATCAACGCCTCGCTGGTGTTGCGGCGGGCGTAGACCCGTCGGTAGATTGGCGCCGCTCCCCTCCTCTTAAAGGACGCCCTTGTGAATTCGCAAGTCTTCCGGCCCCTCGCGGCCGAGTTCATCGGTGTGGCGATCTTCGTGTTTATCGGCGCCGGCAGCATCGTCGCCAATGGCATGCTCACCGGCGCCCTCGGCCCCCTGGGCATTGCCCTGGCGCACGGGCTGGCGATGGGGCTGATCGTGAGTGCCACGCTGTCCATCTCCGGTGGCCACATGAATCCGGCGGTCACCTTCGCCCTCTGGATCGCGAAGAAGATCGAGGCGAGGCTCGCCGCGCTGTACGTCGTGGCCCAGCTCCTGGGCGGCATCGTGGGCGCGGCTCTCCTCCTGACGGTGTTCCCGAAGCCGTCCGTGCAGGCGATGAACTACGGCACGCCCCTGCTCTCCTCGCTCACCACGTTCTGGCACGGCGTGACGATGGAGGCGATTCTGACCTTCTTCCTGGTGAGTGCGGTATTCGGCACCATCGTCTCCCGGCAGGCGCCCAAGATCGCGGGCTGGGGCGTCGGGGTCGCGATCCTGGTCGATGTACTGGTGGGTGGGCATGCCACCGGAGCGGCGATGAACCCGGCGCGCGCGTTCGGACCCGCCATCGTCTCGTTCACGCTCAC
>DATBBZ010000186.1:0-13149 GCA_036270745.1 Gemmatimonadales bacterium
CAAGGATCAGGCGCCTGACGTGCAGGCCACCGCGGCCTGGGCGCTGGGTCAGATCGGCAGTGGGCAGGCGGTGGATGGTCTCAAGGCCGCGCTCTCGGACTCCAATGCCGACGTCCGTGAATCCGCAGCGTGGGCGCTCGCGCAGATCGACGATGACCGGGCCGACCAGGCGCTGACCACGTACTACAAGTCGAGTGATGTGGAGGAGCAGCGTGGGCCGCATCCTCATCCGCACCCGCGTCTGCGCTTCCATTTGATGAGCGGGATGCCGATGCCCATGCCGATGCCGATGCCCATGCCCATGCCCATGCCCATGCCGAATGCCGGTCGGATGCGGATGCACTTCCACGCCCCGCGCGTGCGGGTGCGGGTGAACTAGGTCCGTTCCTAGGAGACGCGGCTGGCGCGCGCCACGCCGGTCATGAACTCGCGGGCCCGCTGCACCTCGGTGAGATAGTCAGCGATCTCCTCGGTTTCCTGGGTCCGGTCCCAGCCGAGGAGATCGGCCATCCGGCGGGCGACGGGGGGCGCGGCGGCGCTCCCGTGGCCTGAGTCCTCGTAAAAAAGATGCGTGCGCCGGATCAGTACGTCGGACAACCGCATCGCCATCTCCCGCTCCACCGAGTGGACCACCTCGGCCCAAACCGCCGGCTGGCCATCCAGAATCGGGCGGCCCAGTGCGCGGTCCCGCTCGATCAGGTTCACGACGCCCGCCGACTCGGAGCCGTACGCCTTCACGAGGTGGCGCGCGACCGGGTCCGAAATATCCCGGGCCCGCGCCGACTCCACCATCACTTCGAGGTCCGCGATGTCCCCGCCCGGGAGCACCAGGTGGTCGGTGGCCGCACGCGCCGGAATGCCGCGCCCATCGGCCTCATGGAGCTTCTGCGCCACGCGATCCACCACATCCCGGCCCATCACCCGGTGCGTGGTGAGCTTGCCCCCGGCGATCGTCAGCATGCCGCTCGCACTCTCCACCACGCGATGTTCGCGCGACACCTGAGCCGGCGTCGCCGACTTCTCGGGCGCCAGGAGTGGACGTAGCCCCGCCCACGTCGAGATGACGTCCTTGGGTGCGAGTCGCGCCTGGGGAAAGAGGGCGTTGGCCGACCGGAGCAGATAGATGACGTCCTCGCCGGTGGCGCGGACCTCATCCGGCGAACCACTGTCGTCGGTGTCGGTCGTTCCGATGTAGCTGACGTCTCCCCACGGGAGGATGAACATGACCCGCCCGTCGACGGGGGAGAGCAGGGTGATGGCGTTGGTGTGTCCGATCCGGGCGCGGGGCACCACCACGTGCACGCCCTTCGTGGGGCGGAGCAGCGGGGCCGCGTGCGCGTCGTCCAGGCGGCGGAGCCCGTCCACCCAGGGGCCCGTCGCATTCACCACGACCTTCCCCTGAATCGTGGCCGTCTGGCCCGTGATCTGATCCTGTACTACGCAGCCCTGGACCCTCCCGTCGGGCTTGGAGAGCCCGGTGACTTCGACGTAGTTCGCGACATTCGCGCCGGCGAGGGTCGCCGCCCGCAGGGTGGCGAGCGTCAGCCGGGCATCGTCGGCCTGCGCGTCCCAGTACCACCCGGCGCCGGTCAGTCCCTTCTCGCGGAGTCCCGGTTCCACACGCCGCGCCGCCTTGCGGGAGAGCCAGCGGTGCGGGTGAACGTTCCGGAAGGACGCGAGGAGGTCGTAGAGCCAGAGCGCCGCGAAGATCTTCCAGCCGGGAACCCTCGCGCCCTTGTAGGCGGGGAAGACGAACGGCAGCGGCCGGACGAGGTGTGGAGCGATGCGCAGGAGGATGCGGCGTTCGCGGCTGGCCTCGAACACCAGCCGGAGGTCACCGTGCTCGAGGTACCGGAGACCGCCGTGGATGAGGCGCGAGGAATGGGAGCTGGTACCGCCCGCGAAGTCGCCCTTGCCGATCAGCCCCACCGACAGCCCCCGCAGAGCGGCGTCGCGCGCGATCGCAGCACTGGTGATGCCGCCACCGATGATGAGCAGATCGACCGGCGCTTCCGTCATCTTCGCGAGGGCGGCCGCGCGACCGCGGTGCGAGAAGCTGTTGTCGGCTCCCAACGAAACGGCCTCCGCTTGGCTCGCCCGGCGGGCTGGTGGTAGGTTTCCCGGGTTAGTGCGACCCGAGGGGAGAATGTAATGCTTCATGGAGGAGCGGGGGGCCGGCGGGTGGCGATCGTCGCCGGGTGTCGTACGCCGTTCGCGAAGTCCGGGTCGGTCTTCCGGGACGTGCTCGCGGTGGATCTCGCGCGTCACGCCGGGCGGGAGCTCCTGGAGCGGACCAACCTCGATCCGAACGAAGTCGATGAAGTGATATACGGGCAGGTCGTCGCCTCGCCGCTGGTGCCCAACATCGCGCGCGAGGTGAGTCTCCTTCCCCAGCTGCCGAAGGAAGTCCCGGCCTACACGGTCAACCGGGCCTGCGCCTCGTCGGGCCAGGCGGTGACGAACGCCGCCGAACAGATCTCCCGCGGTCACGCCGACGTGATCCTCGCCGGCGGCGTCGAGTCTCTCTCCGACATCCCTATCCTGCATACGCACCGGATGGCACAGATCCTGGTGGAGCTGTCGAAAGCGAAGTCCCTGGGAGCCCGGCTCGCGACGCTCGCCAAGATCCGACCCCGGGACCTGGTACCGGTGTCCCCGGCCATTTCCGAGCCGTCCACGGGCGAGACGATGGGGCAGTCCGCCGAGAAGATGGCGAAGGAAAACGGGATCACCCGCGAGGCCCAGGACCAGTGGGCCCTCCGCAGTCACCGTCTCGCCGCCGCGGGCACCGCCGACGGCCGCCTCCGGGCCGAGATCGTGCCGTGGTTCCCGGTGGATGGGGGCGCGCCGATCACGTCCGACAACGGGATACGCACCGAGACCACGCTGGACCAGATGGCGAAGCTCAAGCCCGTGTTCGACCGGCGCTACGGGTCGGTCACGGCCGCGAATTCGTCACCACTGACGGATGGCGCCTCCGCCGTACTCCTGATGAGCGAAGACGCGGCCCAAGCCCTCGGCTACAAGCCGCTCGCGTTCCTCAAGTCGTACGCCGTCGCCGCCGTCGATCCCGGGTGGCAGCTGCTCCAGGGTCCGGTCTGGGCCGTGCCGAAGGCGCTCGAGCGCGCCGGTATTCCCTGGAGTGCGCTGGGGTTGCTGGAGGTGCATGAAGCCTTCGCCGCCCAGGTACTCTCGAACTTCAAGGGGTGGGGCGACAAGGGCTGGGACGTGAATCCCGACATCATCAACGTGATGGGCGGATCCATCGCCATCGGTCATCCCTTCGGTGCCACCGGCGGACGGGTGATCACCACGCTCGCGAACGAAATGAATCGCCGGGACGTCCAGTTCGGCCTGGTCTCGATCTGTGCGCAGGGCGGCATGGCGTTCGCCTGCGTACTGGAGCGCGTCTGATGGCGGGCCCGGCGCTGACTTGGGAGATCACGGACGGCATCGCGATCGTCACGTTCGACACCCCGGGGTCGTCCGTGAATGTGATCTCGGCGTCCGTGAAACAGGAATTCATCCGGGCATTCGACACGCTGAAGGCCGACGAGCGGGTGAAGGCGGTCGCCTTCCTCTCCGGGAAGCGGGACAATTTCATCGCCGGCGCCGACATCGAAGAATTCGTGCGGCTCAAGACCGCGGCCGAAGCGGAACAACTCTCCGCCGACGGCCAGGCGATGCTCGGCCGGATCGCCGACTTCCCGAAGCCGGTCGTGGTGGGCATCCACGGCGGGTGCCTGGGTGGCGGGCTCGAATTCTCCCTGTGCTGCACCTATCGCATCGCCACCGATCACCCGAAGACGTCGATCGGCCTTCCCGAGATCAAGCTCGGGATCCTTCCCGGGGCCGGAGGGTGCCAGCGGCTTCCGCGCCTGATCGGACTCCGCGCCGCGCTCGACATCATCCTGGCGGGGAAGACGGTTCCGGCCCGGAAAGCGCTGCAGGTCGGCATGATCGATGAGATGGTGCCCCAGTCGATTCTCCGGCGGCAAACCCTCGAGATCGCGAAGAAGCTGGCCGGCGGGTGGCGGCCGCAGCGGAAGCGTCCGGGGGGATGGCTGGGTTTCCTGCTCGACGGCAATCCGCTGGGACGGATGCTGGTGTTCAGCCTGGCGCGAAAAACAATCGACCGGGAAACTCACGGGAACTATCCCGCCCCGCCGCGGGCGTTAGACGCGGTCGAATACGGATTGAAGCACGGCCTGACCGCAGGCCTTGCCCACGAAGCGAAGGGCTTCGGCCAGCTCGCGGTGACCGACGTCTCCCGGAAACTGGTCCAGATCTTTTTCGCCGATAGCGCCCTGAAGAAGGACCTGGGGATCCCGAACCCCCCCCCACCCGTCGCGGTCCGCCGGCTCGGCGTCGTCGGCTCGGGATTCATGGGGTCCGGTATCGCCGGCACGGCCGTGACGCAGGCCGGTGTGGACGTCCGGCTCAAGGACGCAGATTTGGCCCACGTATCGAAAGGCGTAGCAGCCGCCAAGGCCATCATCGACGAGCGATTCAAGCGGCGCCGCATCACGAAATTCGACCGCATCCGCCTCCTCGCCCTGGTGTCCGGAGACTCGGCGTTCACCGGGTTCGGCCGCGCGGAGCTGGTCATCGAAGCGGTGTTCGAGGACTTGAAGGTCAAACAGCAAGTTCTGAAGGAAGTGGAAGCGGCCCTCCCGTCCTCCGCGGTGTTCGCCACCAACACGTCGACCATCCCGATTTCCGAAATCGCGGCGGCCTCGAGCCGGCCCGGCCAGGTGATCGGCATGCACTTCTTCTCCCCGGTTCCGCGGATGCCCCTGCTCGAGATCATTCCCGGAAAGGACACCGCGCCGGGAACCGTGAGCACGGCGGTCACGTTCGGGCGCCGCATGGGGAAGACGCCCATTGTGGTGAAAGACAGCCCGGGATTCTGGGTCAACCGGATTCTCGCGCCGTACCTGTGCGAGGCGGCGTACGTGCTGCTGGCCGGCACGGCCATCGACGAGATCGACCGGGCGCTGGTGCAGTTCGGCTTCCCGGTGGGCCCCCTGACCCTGCTCGACGAAGTCGGTCTCGACGTGGCCGTGCACGCGTCCGAAGTACTCTTCGCGGCGTTCGGGGAGCGGTTGAAGCCGGCTCCGGTGCTCGAGGCGTTCATCAAGGACAAGCGTCTGGGGAGAAAAGCCAACAAGGGCTTCTATAAGTACGAGAAGGGGAAGAGGCAGGGAGTGGACGAGACCGTGTACACGCTCGCCGGGGTTCACCCCAACGGCGGACCACGCGTTGCGGAAATCGTGCAACGCCTGACGCTGGCGATGGTGAACGAGGCCGCGCGGGCGCTGTCGGAGGGCGTCGTGCGGTCGCCGCGCGACGGGGACATGGCCGCGGTCTACGGAATCGGTTTCCCCCCGTTCCGCGGCGGTCCCTTGCGCTACGCCGACGACCTCGGCGCCGCGCGCATCGTCGACGACCTCGAGCGCCTGGCCGAGCGGCTGGGCATGCGCTTCACGCCGTGCGACGCCCTGAAGGACCTGGCGCGGAGCGGCGGCACATTCTACTCCTGATCAGTTAAAGGATTCTCTCACGATGCTGCGCGCCAGCCTTCTATGGCTCAGCGAGCAACCGCAGGTCTTCCGCTTCGTTCGGTCCAGCCGGCTGGCGCAGAAATTCGCGTCCCGGTTCGTGGCCGGCGAAACCATCGACACCGCCATCGACGTCCTCAAGGACCTGAACGCCGCGAATCTCACCGTGAGCCTCGACCTGCTCGGTGAATCCGTGCATTCGCCCGAGGAAGCAAAGGCGGCGCAGCAGGCCTACCTCGAGCTGCTCGACCGGATCCAGAGTGCGGGAGGCAACGGCAACGTCTCCGTGAAGCTCACCCAGATGGGTCTCGACATCGACGAGGCGCTCTGCGTCGCGAACCTCCGGTCCATCATTGGACGGGCCAAGCAGTACCACTCCTTCGTCCGTCTCGATATGGAAGGCTCGGACTACGCGGAGCGCACGCTGACGATGTTCAAGCGCACGCTCTACCCCGAGTTCGGGCAGACGACCGGCGTGGTCCTCCAGTCCTATTTGCGGCGCACGGCGCAGGACGTAGACACGATGATCGGCCTCGCGGCCCGGGTGCGGCTCTGCAAGGGCGCGTACCAGGAGCCCGCCAGCGTGGCCTTCCCCCACAAGGCCGACGTCGATGCGAATTATGTGACCTGCATGGAGCAGCTCATGGAGCGGGGGAATTATCCGGGCCTCGCCACCCACGACGAGCAGATCATCGAGCATGCCAAGGAGTTCGCGAAGCGAAAGGGCATCGGTGCTGAGCGGTTCGAATTCCAGATGCTCTACGGCGTTCGCCGCGACTTGCAGCTCAAGCTCCGCAAGGAAGGCTGGAATCTCCGCGTCTACGTCCCCTATGGCACGCACTGGTATCCCTACTTGATGCGCCGCCTCGCGGAGCGTCCCGCCAACCTCTGGTTCATTCTCGGCAACGTCATCCGGGAGTCGCTACGACGGAGTTGAGCACTCCAGACGGCACCCTGGGAGGCTACCAGCGGGTGCACCAGCGGGCGCCGGCGTTCGGCGGCAGCGACGGGCAGGCGTACACGGTTTCGACGTTCGTGGATGACGATCCCGATCCCTCGGGACGCTACGGCGCGGCCCTGCTGTTCATTCGCTGGTCGAATGGCGGGGACCGCCCCGTCGGCCACCTGGAAACCGACTATCTCGCCTTCGGTCCGACTCCCGACGCCGCCGTCGCTCCGTTGCTCGATCTCACACTCGAAGACGTCAAAGCCCACCTGGACCGGCTGGTGGCCCCCTGAGCTCCGGCGTCGTGCTTGCGCGGACGGGCTCGACGTACCGGGTCCACGCCGAAGGGCGGGAGATCGTGGCGACCCTGCGCGGCAAGCTCAAGCACCAAGACGGGACCCGGGTGGTGGTGGGGGACGTGGTGGAGCTGGACCTGGAGTCCCGGGACTCCGGGGCCATCACCGGCATCAGAGAGCGGAAGTCCGTGCTCGAACGACGGGCCGCGGGGCAGGGCGCAGGCCGGGCCCAGCCCATCGCGGCCAACGTCGACCAGGTGCTGGTCGTCGCGTCCATCCGTGACCCCGAGCCCACCCCTCGCATGCTCGACCGCTTTCTGGTCATTGCGGAGGCGAACCATCTGCCGGCGTTCGTGGTGGTGAACAAGATCGAATTGGACCGGGACGCCGGGCCGGCGATCGCCGCCCGTTACGAGGCCGCGGCCTACCCGGTGCTTTATACCTCCGTGAAGATGAACGAAGGGCTGGAGGATCTCGGAAACCGGCTCCGGGGCCGCGAGACGGTACTGGCGGGTCAATCGGGCGTAGGCAAGTCGAGTCTCCTGAATGCCATCGAGCCGGGGTTGAAGCTCCGGATCGGCGCCATCAGTGAGAAGTGGCGTACCGGGAAACACACCACGACAGCGGCCGAGTTGGTCCCGCTCCAGGCGGGCGGGTACGTGGTGGACACGCCGGGGATGCGCGAAGTGGGAGCGTGGGGGATCGAGCCTGCGGACCTGGCCTCGTGTTTTCCCGAGTTTCGGAGGTTCCTGGGTCACTGCCGCTTCGACAACTGCCGGCACTTGAGCGAGCCGTCGTGCGCGGTGCGGGGGGGAGCGGAGGAAGGGGCGTTCCCGAAGGACCGTCTCGTCTCGTATGAGCGGATCTACGAGGAGATCAACGTTCCTTCCTGGTCCAGCGGTCGGCGTCGCGGGTCCTGACCTTCGCCAGGGTCGACGCGAAGGCCTGATCGAGGTCGATCTTCTGGGAGTTGGCGAGGCAGATGACGACGAACAGGATGTCGCCCAGCTCGAGGGCCAGATTGCCCTCCGGTTCGTCGGCCTTCTTCGTCTTCTGACCGAACCGGTGATTGATCTCGCGGGCCAACTCGCCTACTTCTTCAGTGAGCCGCGCGAGATTGGTGAGCGTACTGAAATATCCTTCTTTATATTGACTGATCCATTGATCGACCGCCGCCTGGGCCTCGCCAAAGGACACCGGAGCCTCCGTTCGTGACCGCTGCCAAACCGCTGGTCCTGCCGTTTCGCGGAGAACGCTACGCGCGCGCGTCGCTGGATGCGGTCCTGGCCCCTCCCTACGACGTCATTTCGCACGACTCCCGGAAGACGCTCGCGGCCCGCGATCCACACAATATCGTGCACCTCATCCTGCCGGAAGCCGCAGTGGCGGAAGAAAAGTACGCTCATGCGGCGCACCTGCTCGCGGAGTGGCGCAAGGCGGGCGTGCTCGCGGTCGATCCCGGGCCGTCGGTCTACGTGGTGGCGCAGGACTACACCCTCCCATCGGGTGAGCACCGGACCCGCGTCGGGATGCTCGCGGCAGTCTCCGCGGAGCCGTACGACACCAAGCGCATCAAGCCCCATGAAAAAACGCATGCCGGCCCGAAAGCCGACCGTCTGGCCCTCTTGAAGGAGACCCAGACCGGTCTCGAGTCCATTTTCTTGCTGGCACCCGACGCCGATCGCGGGCTCACCAAGGCGCTGCTGGAGGTGACCAAGACCAAGCCCGCCGCCCAGGGAACGCTGGACGGCGTCGGCCACCGCCTGTGGGTCGTAACCGGTAAGGCCGGCGACCAGCTCGCCGAACGGGCCTCGGCGGGAGCGCTCTACATCGCGGACGGCCACCACCGGTACGAGACCGCGGTCGCGTACGCCCGGGAAAATCCCAAGGCGGACCGGGTGATGGCGTTCATCGTGTCCGCGCACGACCCGGGCCTCGTCGTCCTGCCTACGCATCGCGTGATCTACGGAGCCGGCCGGGACGTGTCTCATTTGATCGAACAGTGGAAGCTCTGGTTCGAGGTGACACCCGGTGGCTATCGGGCCGATCCGGTGGCGGAGCTCGCCCGGGCCGGTGCGACGCAACCCGCATGCTTCGTCGCGCTGCCCGACGACGGGTATACGCTGGTGTTGCGGTCGAACGCGCCGCTCGATGACGTTCCGGCTCTGGGCGCGAGCCCCGCGCTCCGGTCCCTCGACGTCGCGGTGATCGAGCCCCTGGTGGTGAAGCAGATCCTCGGGGCCGGCACCTCCACCCCGACCCTGACCTACACGCCGGACGCGAAAGCCGCCCTGGACGCGGTGCGCAATGGCCGCGCGGCGGCCTCCGTCCTCCTCAACGCTACCAAAGTGTCACAAGTCGTGGCGGTGGCGGATGCGGGCGAGGTGATGCCGCAGAAATCCACGTATTTCGTCCCCAAGGTGCCCGCCGGACTGGTCCTCAAGCCGTGAGTGCCGGCCGTCCGCGGGAGAAGATCCTCGAGAACCTGGAGTCGGTGTACCGGGACGCGTACGACCGGGCCAAGACGGCGGGCGATGAGCGTCGCATGGCCGACCTCGACGCCGCCTATCAGCGGGAACAGCTCCTGCTTGAAGTCCTGCTCGACATCCGGGACAACCTGACGTCCAAGGCTCTCCCCCCGGCGGGGTCCGCTCCGCCGTCCGGCCCCGATCCAATCGCTACCCTCGAGACCATCCGCCGAATCAGCCAGCTTCGCTAAGGGAGAATGTGATGCGCCGCCTGTCCTGGTTGCTGCTCCTGCCCGCCATTGCCTGTGGTCAGAAGGCTGACCTCATCATCAATCACGGAATGGTGTGGACCGGCACCAGCTCCGGAGGACCTCAGCCGGGGGGAGTGGCGATCCAGGGCGACAAGATCGTGGCCGTCGGCGACAGCGCGGCCCTCGCGCCGTTTCTGGGTTCGGGCACACGAGTGATCGACGCCCGGGGCGGCCTGATCGCCCCCGGGTTCAACGATGCGCATACGCACTTCGTGGATGGTGGCTTCCAACTTTCGTCGGTGGATCTGCGCACGGCGGCGACCCCGCAGGAGTTTGTACGCCGCATCGCCGGGTTCGCGAGAACGCGGAAGCCGGGCGAGTGGATCACGGGCGGGGACTGGGATCACACACTCTGGCCCGGTCAGCCCCTGCCGCGGCGCGAGTGGATCGATTCCGTCACGCCCAACACGCCGGTATTCATCAGCCGCCTGGATGGCCACGAAGCGCTGGCGAACAGCGCGGCAATGAAGGCCGCGGGTGTCACGAAGGGCACGCCCACCCCGGCGGGCGGGGAAATCCTGCATGACGCGAAGACCGGCGAGCCGACGGGGATCTTCAAGGACAACGGGCTGAATCTGATCGGGCGCGCCGTTCCCGATCCGGCGCCCGAGCGGCTCGACTCCGCGGTCCTCCGGGCGCAGGCCTACGCGGAATCCCTGGGGCTGACGGGCACGTCGTTCGTGTCCGTGCCCTTTGAAGACTGGGCCAGTCTCAGGCGTCTGGAACGGGCCGGCAAGCTCACCATGCGATTCACGCTCTATTTGCCCCTCATGCAATGGCGGGTCATCGCGGATTCCGTACGGATACTCGGCGCCGGCGATGATTGGGTGCGGGTGGCCGGAGTGAAGGGATTCATGGACGGCTCGGCCGGCGCCCGGACTGCGAAGCTCTACGAGCCGTACTCCGATTCGGCCGGGTACACCGGGCTCTTCCGCAGTCCCCCCGACAGCATGGCGAAGTGGATCGGCGCGGCGGACTCGGCCGGGCTCCAGATTGCGGTGCACGCCATCGGTGACCAGGCCAACGGCGTACTCCTCGGGATCTACGACAGCCTGGGGAAGGCCCACGGCCCGCGCGATCGCCGGTTCCGGGTCGAGCATGCGCAGCACCTCCGCCCGCAGGACATCGCGAAATTCGGCGCCGACGGCATCATCGCGTCGGTCCAGCCCTCACACCTGACCGATGACGGTCGCTGGATCGAAAAGCGCATCGGGCCGGAGCGCATCAAGACGACCTATCCGTTCCGGACCCTGCTCGACACCCACGCGGTATTGGCGTTCGGATCGGATTGGGACGTGGCGACGCCCGATCCCTTGAAGGGCATCGATGCCGCCGTGACCCGCCGCACTAATGACGGCAAGAACGAGGGTGGATGGATTCCCGCGGAGAAGATTTCCGTGGCCGAGGCCCTGCGGGCCTACACCTGGGGAAATGCGTACGCCGTGTCGCAGGAGAAAAAGCGGGGCACGCTTGCGCCCGGGATGTACGCGGACGTCGTCGTAGTGGACCACAACTTGTTCACCATCCCGGCCGACTCCATCCGGGATACGCATGTGAGCGTCACGGTCGTGGGCGGCAAGGTGGTGTTCGAGCGGAAATAGCGCCTCGCCACCCTCCCGCAGGAGCGTTCCATTCCGCAACACCACTGACCTAGCGGTCCGTAACTGGGCCTGCAGATTGTGTTTTGCTCGTTTTGTTCGGGAACGCCGCATTGGCGTCCCGGCCTGCCGCAAAAACGCCCATCTGAACTGCGCAGAGGCCGTCGATGAGTGCACGCAAAACCTTCTGGTGCATCCTTACGGGACTGTGTTCGCTGCCGGCCACGATCTTTGCGCAGAAGGACAGCATCGCCCAGCTGGAAGCGCGAATTCGCGCCGGCGATTCGCTCGACGCCGAGACGGAGTTTCGTCTGGGCCGCTACTACGAATTCGCGCGCCGCTATGACGATGAAGAGCGGGCCCTCCGCACGGCGATCGCCGCCGATCCGCGCTATGCGCCGGCGTACCTCTGGCTCGGCGACCTGCCCTACGTGCGGGAGCCCAAGCTCATCAAGGACGAGCAGAAGGACCGCGTGCCCCCCGAGTGGACCAAGGCGCTCGACGACGCGGCGCGGCTGCGCGTTCGCGCCCTCCTCATCGATCCGCTGGTCGACTGGCGCGCCCGAGACGAAAAGCCGATTCCTCAGGATATGGTGTCGGTGCCCGAGTACTCGGGATACGAGAAGGAAACGACGAACTATCTGGGCTGGATCGGGATCGCCGGGCTGGTCTACGAGCGCTACGAACTCTCCTACAGCGCCATCGATCTCTACCGGAGCCGCCGTTTCCCCTCGAGCCCCGACGACTCCATTCCGCAGTGGGTGTTCTTCGTCCACGGGCTCGCGGCTGCTCACCTCAGCGCCTACGACAAGGCCAGCGCCGACTTCGAGGTCTTGATGAAGCGGGCGACGACCGTGGAGCGGTCCGACTCGGTCATCAATTTCCCGCTCAACACCAACGACTTCCGGTACCTGCTCGCGATCTTCAAAGAGCGGATGAAGAAGCCCGCGGACGCCGTCCAGCTCTATCAGGACGCGATCAACGCCGACCTCGGCTTCTACATGGCCCACGCCCATCTCGCCCAGCTCTACCGGCAGTACAAGATGTGGGATAAGGCCGTCGCGGAGGCGCAGGCCGCCGTCGATGCCAATCCCGAAGATCCGTCGTTGCCGCTCGACTTGGGGCTCATCGACGCGGAGGCGGGCCGCGGCGCCGACGCGATCGCGGCGCTCAAGAAGGCCGTCGCGCTGGATCCGCGCTACCCCGAGGCCTATTACCGCCTCGGCCTGGTCGCGCAACAGGCGAACCAGACCACCGACGCCCGGGATGCCTTCACCCGTTTCATCGCCTTAGCACCGCACCAGATGGGAACCGAAATCGCAGACGCCAAACAGCGCCTCTCGACCTTACCCTGATCCCTTCGCGCGAGGTCATCATGGTCCGTCACGTCGCACTCGTACTTCTGCTGGCGCTCCCGGCGACGCTGGGAGCCCAGCGCATCAAGCTCCCCGCATCCCTCGCCGACCTTCAGTCGCGCGCCGTCAAGGATTCGGACGACGCCGCGGCGCAGTACAACGTCGCCCTCGGCTACTGGAGTGCCAAACGCTACGAGGACGCCGATTCGGCGTTTCACCGCGCCATCCGGCTCGACGCACGCTTCGCCCCAGCCTACATCGGCCTGGCGTTCCTGCCGTACGCCGAACGGTCCACCCTGGGTGACGAGGTCTACGACAACGACGTTCCGGCCGACTGGAAGGACAAAGTCAAGACTGCGGACGAGATGTACACCCGGGCGCTGATCATCGACCCCTTGAGCGACCTGCGTCTGGCTGGGGCGGTCCGCATCAGCTCCGAGGGAGCCCAGGAATACCTGAAGTATTGGTACGGTGAGTGGCTCGCCGACTGGGAGGAAGGGGAGGACTTCTACTATACCGGCGATTTCGACAAGGCCTATAACGATTTCACGCGGGTCACGAGGGATATTCGGGGGACCATCCCCAGCGACCTTCTCGTCTACCACGGACTGTCC
>DATBBZ010000187.1:0-3718 GCA_036270745.1 Gemmatimonadales bacterium
CTTCTACAACCGCCTGGTGGACGCCCTCCTCGCGAAGAACATCCGGCCCAACGTCACGCTCTACCACTGGGACCTCCCCGCCGCCCTCGATGACCGCGGTGGCTGGCTCAACCCCGACAGCCCCGGGTGGTTCGCCGACTACGCGCGCGTCGCCTTCAAGGCGCTGGGCGACCGCGTGAAGATGTGGGCCACGCTGAACGAGCCCTGGGTCGTGGTGGACGGGGGATACTTGCACGGCGCGCTCGCGCCTGGACACCGGAGCATTTTCGAAGCGCCGCGCGTCGCCCATCATCTTCTCCTGTCCCACGGCGCCGGGGTGCAGGCCTACCGGGCCGAGGGTCGCGGGAAGATCGGGATCGTGGTCAATATCGAGCCCAAGCACGCGGCGAGTCAGGACCCGGCAGA
The DNA here is from genome assembly GCA_036270745.1 of Gemmatimonadales bacterium. GTDB lineage: Bacteria > Gemmatimonadota > Gemmatimonadetes > Gemmatimonadales > GWC2-71-9 > 40CM-2-70-7. The sequence goes on from DATBBZ010000187.1 coordinate 406, forward strand.
CCTCGCGGCGGTGCGTCGCGCGGACGCCTACATGAACCGTCAGTACCTCGAACCGGTGCTGGGGCACCCGTACCCCGCGGAGTTGGCGGACATCTACGGCCCGGGGTGGGACGAGCGCGTCCAGCAGGACATCCCGAAGATCGCACAGCCCATCGATTTCCTGGGCATCAACTACTACACGCGAGGGCTCACCCGCAACGATCCGTCGGCAGCTCCGGTGCGGACCGCTCCATTGCGCGTGCCGGGCGCGACCTACACCGAGACGGGGTGGGAGGTATATCCGGCGGGCCTCACCGAGACTCTGCTGTGGGTGAAGGAGCGCGCGGGTGCGCTTCCGCTCTACGTCACTGAAAATGGCGCCGCGTTCCCCGATCCCCAGATCGAGGATTACTCCCGCGTCTCCTACTACCGTGAGCATCTCCGCGCCGCGCTCGATGCCCGCCGGCAGGGCGTCGACCTGCGGGGTTACTTCGCCTGGTCCCTGCTCGACAACTTCGAGTGGAGTCTGGGCTACGCCAAGCGTTTCGGCATCGTGCACGTCGATTTCAAGACACAGAAGCGCACCCTCAAGGCGAGCGCGAGGGCTTACCGGGACGTGATCAAGTCGCGGGGCGGCGTGCTCGGGGACTGAGGTCACTGCTTCACACTCCCCGCCGTGATGCCTTCGACGTAGAAGCGCTGCAGGGCCACAAACGCGATCAGCACCGGCACCACCGTCACCACCGAGCCCGCCAGCATGAGCTCCGTGTCCTGAACGTGCTCGCCCGCGAGCCCCGCGAGCGCGACGGGGAGCGTGTACTTCGCGTCGTCGGTCAGGGCCACGAGCGGCCAGAGGAAGTCGTTCCAGGTGGAGAGGAAGGTGAACAGCGCCATCGTGGCGAGGATCGGCTTGATGACGGGCATGACGATGGACCAGTAGATCCGGAACTCGCTCGCGCCATCCATGCGGGCCGCCGAGAGCAGGTCATCGGGAATGCCCATGGCGTACTGCCGGATGAGGAAGATTCCGAAGATCGTGGCCATGGCGGGGATCATGGCGCCCACATAAGTGTTCACGAGGCCCATCGCCTGAAGTACCAGAAAGAGGGGCAGCATGGCCACCTGCGCGGGGATGACGAGTCCGGCCACGAGCACGCGAAAGAGCTGCGTTCGTCCCTTGAAGTGGAGCTTGGCGAGCGCGTACCCCGCCATGGAGTTGAAGAGCAGGCTGATGGCCGTCGCGCCGCCCGCCACGATCACGCTGTTCAGGAAGTACTTCCCGACTTGGAGACGCGTGAACAGCGCGGCGTAGTGGGAGAGCGTCGGGTGGGCTGGGAAGAGGCGCGGCGGGAAGCTGTTCGCCTCCCCGGTCGCCATGAACGATCCTGACACCATCCAGAGGAGGGGAAAGAGCGTTCCCAGGGCCGCGAGTCCCAGGGCCAAGTGCAGAGCGATGCTCGCGTTTATCCGTTTTGGGCGCTTCAAGTCTCCTCCCGGCGCCAGAGGAGCTGGAGGACCGTCACCGCGAGCACCAGGGCGAACAGCACGAACGCGATCGAAGCCGCCGAGCCGAGGCGCCACCAACGGAAGCCTTCCTGATACATGTAGAGGACCATCGACAGCGTGCTATCGAGCGGTCCGCCCCCGGTCATCACGTACGGCTCCGCGAAGAGCTGGAAGAACCCGATGGCCGTGATGACTCCGACGAAGACGAACGTGGGCGCTAGCTGGGGGAGGGTCACGTGCCGGAGCCGCGACCATTGTCCCGCACCGTCCAGCTCAGCGGCCTCGCGCAACTCGGTGGGAATGCGCTGCAGACCGGCGATGAAGATCAGCATGTTGTAGCCGAAGCTCCGCCACACGGCGACCACGATGATGGCGGGCATGGCCCACTTCGGATTGCCGAGCCAGTCGATTGGCTTGACCCCCGCGGTGCCGAGCGCGGCGTCGAGGAGTCCGAAGCGCGGGTGGTACAGGTACTTCCAGACGATCGCGACTGCGACGAGCGTCGTGACGAACGGCGCGAAGTAGGCGGTGCGGAAAAACCCCTTCCACCGGGTCAGCCGCGAGTTGACGAGCACGGCGGCGGCGAGCGCGGAGAGGACCGACAGGGGTGCGCCGACGAACGCGAAATAAAGCGTGTTCTTGAGCGCCGACCAGAACATCGGTGCCTGGGCCAGCGCGCGGTAGTTCGCAGCCCCCACGACGCGGATGTTCTCCGGGTGGCCGATAGCGTAGAGGTCGAAGTCGGTGAGCGAGAGGGCGAGCCCGGTGACGACGGGCAGGAAGAAGAACGTGGTGATGAGGATGAGCGCGGGGGCCAGGAAGACCCACGCGGCCCTTCCTTGCGCCCGCTCGCCCGGCGCGCCGCTCACCGGCCCGCGCTCCCAGCCGTCTTGGCCGTCCGCGCGCGGTCCAGGAGCCAGCGCCGCCGCTCCAGGATGTTGTTCACTTCATGGTCGAGTCGTGCGAGCGCCGTGTCGGCGGGGACGCCGCCGCGGATGGCCTGCTCGCCGTAGTCGAAGATCCGCGTTGCGATGAGCTCCCACTCCGGCACCTGGGGCGTGGGCACCACCCGCTGGAGTTGGGCTTCGAACGCATGGGCCGCGGGGTCGTTCGCGAGAGACGTATCGCGCCAGGCGTCGACGCGTGCGGGCAGGTCCCCGGTGAGGTCATAGAACCGTAGCTGCTGGGCGGGGCGCGACAGAAACTCGATCAGCGCCCAGGCTTCCCTGGGGTGTTGGGACGACCGGTAGATCACCAGACTGGAGCCGCCGGCCAGGGACACGCCCGAGGCTTCGCCGGCGGGTCCGGGCATCGGCGTGGTCGCCCATTTGTCCTGGAAGTCCGGAGGCGCACGGCGCCGGAACTCGCCGATGCTCCAGGGCCCGCTGATCCACATCGCGTAGGTGCCGCGCTCGAACTCCTGATAGATGTTTCCGACCTCGGTTATCCCCACCTTCGGTGCCAGTCCGTCCCGGTAAAATCCGAGATAGAAGTCGAATGCCTTGCGAAAGGCCGAGTCGTCGAACGCGCCGTAACGCGCGCCGTCTCTCAACAGCGGAGATCCGGACTGCAGCGCCAGAATCACGGGCGTGTTCCATTCGTTAGTCGGGAGAAAGAAGGGATACTGGCCGGGTGCGTCCCGTGCTTGGATGGCCTTGAGTGCCGCCAGCCACTGGGCCCACGTGACGGGCGGCGTCGCGAATCCCGCCTGCGCCAGGAGATCCTTCCGGTAGAAGAGGAGGCGCGTGTCGACGTACCACGGAATTCCGAACACCGTGTCGCCCAGCACATTGGTCGCCCAGATCCCGTCGAAGTAGTCGCTGGGACG
>DATBBZ010000188.1:0-5132 GCA_036270745.1 Gemmatimonadales bacterium
CGCGATGTCGCCATGGACCACACTGGTGGTCTGGAGCTCGACCCGCTCTGTGGCCTCGATGCTGCCCCGGACTTCCCCGCCGATGATCGCTTCCCGGGCGAAGACGTCGCCCTCCACCAGTCCACCCTTGGCCACGAGCACCTGGCGGCCGGCATGAACCGTCCCGACGATCGCGCCTTCGACTTTCACGACGCCGTCCGCCGTGATGTCGCCAACCACGCGCATGCCGGTCCCAATGATGGACAGTGCCGCGTCGCCGTCCGAGCCCCCGCGCGTTTTCTCGGTGAAGACCGCCATGTCAATTTCCCTCCTTCACCAGGGTAAGCGGGTCGAGTGACCTGCCCCCGCGTCGGATTTCGAAATGCAGATGCGGCGCCGTGGACCGCCCGGTGCTTCCGGAGAGGGCGATCACCTGCCCCGCCATCACTTCATCGTTTTCGCGGACCAGGAGCCGCGAGGCGTGCCCATACATGCTCTCATACCCGTCGGGATGCCGCAAGAGTACGAACAGTCCATAGGCGGAATCGGTCCCCACCATGATCACCGTACCGCCTCCGGAGGCCCGGATCTGGGTCCCCACGGCCACGGCGATGTCGATCCCGGGGTGGGTTTCGGATTGGTCACCGGGCCGCACCTGACCGCGGGTGACGAACCCCGCCACATCCACCGGCCAGTGGTGGGGGGCCGAGGACCCTGATTCGTACACGGGGCTCGAGCCGGGGACGCGGGCCACGACGTCGGGGGCCAGCATCAGGTCCTCGTTGGCCGGAGCCCGTGCGGCCGGGGCCACCGAGGTTCCCGGCTTCGCGTCCTCCGCCGCCCGCATGCCCATCATCCGGCGCAGCTCTTGATAGCTCGCTTCGGCGTGATTCAAGGCGGACGCGAGCTCCTGCACGCGGGAGTTTTCAGTCTTGAGCCGGGCCACCTCGCGCTCGAGTCCAGGCACACGCGCGGCCGAGCGGCTGATGGGTCCGGCGAACGCGAAGAAGAGAGCGACGAGGACCACGACGAGAACGGCACCCCACTTCCCTACCGTGAACGCCCAGACGGGCAGCCGGAACTGGCGGGTGTTGAGATCGCCGTCCACCTGGACGACGATGGTCACCCCCCGCTGTTTCCCGTGGGTCATCCGTCGAAGGGCGCGCCGAGGATGAGCTCGAGCAGGCGGGCGAGGTCTTCGTTCGAGTAGAACGCGACGTGGAGCTGCCCCTTCCCTTTCGCCCGAAGCGACACGCGCACGTCGGTACCCAGATGACGGCGGAGCGCATCCTCGACCCGCCGGACTTCCGGGGCAGGGCCGACACCTTTTTTCAGACGGGGCCGGCGCTCGGGCATGCGGCCGCCGCGGACCCGGTCCTCCACTTCGCGAACCGAGAGTCCCTGCGCGACGGCTTCGCGCGCGAGGTTCGCGACGACTCTCGGGTCATCGAGACCGAGTAGCGCGCGCGCGTGCCCGACCGTTAGGTGCCCCTCGTGGAGCATCGCGAGCACCGCGTCGGGCAGCTTCAGAAGCCGGAGTGCGTTGGCGACGGTCGAGCGGTCGCGGCCGACGGCCTCGGCGACATCCTGCTGGGTGAGGAGGAACTCGGCGATGAGGCGCTCGTAGCCGCGGGCTTCGTCTACCGGCGAGAGGTCGTCTCTCTGCAGATTCTCGATCAGGGCGAGCGTCAGGACGGTGCGGTCATCCACATCCCGCGTGACTGCCGGAATCTTCTCCCAGCCCAGGGCCTGGCAGGCGCGGAGACGGCGTTCGCCGGCGATGAGCTCAAATCCGCCGGCGCCGTTGGGAGCGGTGCGGACCACGACCGGCTGCATCAGCCCCACTTGCTTGATGGAGGATTTCAGCTCCTCGAGGGCGGCGGGGTCGACGTCCCGGCGGGGCTGGAACGGATTGGGTTTGATGTCGGCAACCAGGAGCTCGCTGAGACTACCCTCTCGCTCCGCCTCTTCGCGGGTGGGACCGAGGAGGGCCTCGAGTCCACGACCTAGGCGACGGCCCTTCGCAGTGGTCTCCGTCATGCGGGCACCTCCGGGAGCGATTTGGCGGTTACTTGGGGGGGGGCCCCGGATTTCTCGACCCGCCGGATCAATTCCTGGGCGACGGCGAGATAGCTCCGGGCTCCGATCGACTGCACGTCATACAAGACGATGGGTTTGCCGAACGACGGTGCCTCGGCCAGCCGGACGTTCCGCGGCACGTTGACCGCGAACATCCGGGCGCCGAAGTATTCCTTGGCTTCCTCGGCGACCTGCTTGCAGAGGTTCAATCGGGCGTCGTACATAGTCAGCAGCACGCCGTCGATGGCCAGCGCGGAATTGAAGTTCTGCTGGACCAGCTTGATGGTGTTGAGAAGCTGGGACAGACCCTCGAGGGCGTAGTACTCGCACTGGATCGGGATGATGACCGAGTCCGCCGCCGTCAGTACGTTGAGCGTGAGGAGGCCCAGCGACGGCGGGCAGTCGATGATGACGTACTGGTATTGATCGCGGACCTGCGCGAGCGCCTTTCTGAGCATCTGCTCGCGGCTGGATTTCCCGACCAGCTCGACTTCCGCGCCCACGAGATCCTGGGCGGCGGCGATGACGTCGAGATATGGAAAGTGGACGGCCGAGAACTTCGCGTCGTTCAGGGCATGACCGTCGAGGAGCACGTCGTAAAGCGAGTGGGTGATACGATCGCGTTCGATGCCGACGCCACTGGTCGCGTTGCCTTGGGGGTCGGAGTCGATGAGTAGAGTTTTTCGTTCCGCGGTGGCGAGAGAGGCCGCGAGATTGACGGCCGTCGTGGTTTTTCCGACGCCGCCCTTCTGATTTGCGATCGCGATGATTCTGGTCATTTCATGTAACTCTATATATCACAGTAAATTATGTAGTTCTTGAATTTCACCACAATCGAATATAGTGCTCGGAACGGTGGCTGGAAAGGGCAGTTTCACGTGAAACCATCCACAAGTTTCACGTGAAACACACCGATACTTTACCGTAGCTGGATTCTAGGCGACTCGTCGGCGCCAGCGAGTCGTTTCGACCACGAGGTTGTGCAGGTCGGAAGGGGAGACTCCAGGGATTCGGCCCGCCTGGGCGAGGGACGCAGGGCGCACCGCAGCGAGTTTCTGGCGCGCCTCCGTCGAAAGACTCTTCAGCTCGGGGTAGGGGAGATCGACCGGCAGCTCGAAGTCAGTCATCTCCGCCAAACGAGCGGCTGCGTCCTTCTCGCGCGCGAGGTATCCCTCGTACTTGAGCTCGATTTCCGCGGCCGCGAGGGCGTCCTCGCTCCACGCGTCCGTCACGCCCGCGGCGGTGAGCAGCGAGCGGAGCGAAGTCCCCGGTCTCTTCACCAGAATCGACACGCGCTCGGAGGTCTTCAGGCCACCCACGTCCTCCGGCGCCTGGTCCGGGGACACGGAGCTGGATCCCGCGACCTCTCGAATCCTCTCCTCCTCCCGGAACCTCGCCTCCACCACTCTCCGCTCCGCGTCGGTGAGCAAGCCCAGTCGGTCGGCGAGGGGAGCGAGGCGCCGGAGGGCGTTATCCTGGCGGAGCAGGAGCCGGAACTCGGACCGGGAAGTGAACAGCCGGTAGGGCTCATCGACCCCGCGGGTGACGAGGTCGTCGACCAGGACGCCGAGGTACCCGTCGTCTCGGCCGAGGATAACCGGCTCCTGGCCGCGGATCCGGCGAACGGCGTTGATCCCCGCCACCGCTCCCTGACCCGCCGCCTCCTCGTACCCGGTGGTGCCGTTGATCTGCCCCGCGAAAAAGAGCCTCTCGACCACCTTCGTCTCGAGCCAGGGCGTGAGCTGAGTGGGCGGATAATAGTCGTACTCGATGGCGTACCCGGGCCTCGTCATCTTCGCAGACTCGAGCCCGGGGACAGCGTGCAGGAATTGGAGCTGGACCTTCGGCGGCAGGGAGGTCGAGAGCCCGTTGACGTAGAGCTCGTGCGTATCGAGGCCTTCGGGCTCGAGAAAGATCTGATGCCGCGGAGCATCCGGGAACTTCACGATCTTGTCCTCGACCGACGGGCAGTACCGAGGACCCCGCCCGCTGATGGCCCCGCCGTAGAGCGCCGACTCCTGGAGATGCTTCTTGATGATCTCCTTCACCGGCTCGCCGGCCCAGGTGATCCAGCAGGGGACTTGGAGCGGCAACTCACGCTTCTCGAAGAACGAGAACCGGTACCCGTCGTCCTCGCCGTCCTGTCGCAGAAGTTTGGACCAGTCGACCGAACGGCCGTCGATGCGGGGCGGGGTACCTGTCTTGAATCGCTGTGCCGTAAGTCCATATGATTCAATGGCTTGCGCCATGTCCACGGAAGGCTGATCGCCGGCCCGCCCTGCGGGAATCTGGGTCTCGGTGCCGAGGTGGATCTGACCGCGCAGGAAGGTACCGGCGGTAATGACGACCGCGCGGGCGGCGAACCGGCGACCATCGGTCGTCTCGACGCCGGCTATTCTGTCGCCGGCGAAGAGCAAGCGAGCGACCATGCCCTGCGCGAATTCCAGATGCTCTCGCTCTTCAAGGAGCGACCGAACGGCGCGGCGATAGAGCGTGCGATCACACTGCGCCCGCGGCGACCAGACGGCGGGGCCCTTGGAGCGGTTCAACATCCGGAACTGAATGGTTGCGCGATCGGCGGCGCGAGCCATGACCCCACCTAACGCGTCCACTTCGCGGACGACGGTGCCCTTCGCGATGCCACCGATCGCGGGGTTACAGGACATCAGGCCAATCGTATCGAGATTGGAAGTCAGCAGCAGCGTCCGCGCGCCGAGGCGGGAGGACAGGCAAGAGGCTTCGGTGCCGGCGTGGCCGCCGCCAACGACAATTACATCGTAGTCCATGCTGAAAGGTAAGGAGACGGCTAGACATCAGACAGACGGCTAGACGTCTAGACGGCAAGCGGTCTACAGGAGCTAGGGCACAGTACTACGCGACACTTGGGTGATCTTCCGCAAGAGGCCGAAGAGCGTTTTCCCCGTCTCCGTCGCCAACGCCTCGAGGCGGGCGAAGTCGCTGGACGGGATGTACTCAAGATCCTTGGCCACGCCTAGGGCTGTCTCCACTTCCGCCAGCGAGCCATTCGCGGTGTCCAGAAAACGGCGGTACTCCCTCGAGCCTCGCCGTGCAGC
>DATBBZ010000189.1:0-7002 GCA_036270745.1 Gemmatimonadales bacterium
CAGGCGGTTAGTGAAAATACCAAAGGCGGTCACCCGAGAGGATGGCCGCCTTTGCGTTTTACTAACCGTCTAACAACGAACCGTCTAACCGTCTAACCGTCTCAGACCGCCGCCGGATACACACTCACCTTGTACCGGGTCTTGCTCTTGTGCTCGAACTTGACCTGACCATCCGCGACCGCGAACAATGTGTCGTCAGAGGCTCGGCGCACGTTGGCGCCGGGATGAAACTTGGTGCCGCGCTGGCGGACCAGGATATTTCCGGACTTCACGAATTCCCCGCCGAACCGCTTGACGCCCAGGTACTGGGGATTGGAATCGCGGCCGTTCCGGGTAGAGCCGACACCCTTCTTATGAGCCATGAGACCCTCAGCCGACCTTCACGTCGGCGATCTTCACCTCGGTAAACTGCTGGCGGTGCCCGGCGTGCCGGCGGTATCCGGAGCGGCGGGCGAACCGGTAGATCCGGATCTTCCGCGCTTTCCCGTGCCGCACGACCTCGGCCGTCACCTTGGCGCCTTTGACCTTGGGCGTGCCGGTCTGAATGGTCTTCCCGTCCGACGTAAGGAGCACCTCGTCGAACGTCACCTTGCTCCCGGGCTCGGCGTCGAGTAGCGGGACTTTGATGGTTCGGCCCTCTTCGGCTCGAAACTGCTGGCCGGCGGCCTTGAAAATGGCGTACGTCATAGGGCGCGGAAGCTAGTGAGGGTCATAGGGTTAGTCAATGGGCCGTAGTCTGTTACGCCACTGCGTACTGCTCAGTGACGTCCCGCCCCGCGGGCTTGGCCATCATCCGGAACTCATCGAGCCGCATCATGGGGTCATCCCGGACCTCGAGCTGCAGCCCCGTCTGCTTCTCCAATTGCCGCAAGAAGTTCGGCTCCTGCTCCACCAGGTAGATGGCCACTTCGGGGTGCAGGCGGACCGCCAGCTGACGTTCCTTGTGGTCGGCGCCAGCCCGTTTGAGGGACCGCTCCATCCGCCGCACCACCACCTCAGGCCGAAATACTCGTCCCGTGCCTGAGCAGGACGGGCAATCCGTGGTCATGGATTGCCACAGGGAGGGCCGGACCCGCTGGCGGGTCATTTCGATGAGCCCCAGCTCCGAGACCGCGTAAGCCTTGGTGCGCGCCCGGTCCCGGCTCAGGTGGGTCCGGAGCTCGTGGAGCACCTTATCCCGGTTTCCCCGGGTCTCCATGTCGATGAAATCCACCACGATGATCCCGCCGATGTCCCGCAAGCGGAGCTGGCGCGCCACCTCGCGGGAGGCCTCCAGGTTGGTGCGGAGGATGGTGCTCTCCGGGTCCTTCTTCCCCGTGTACCGGCCGGTGTTCACATCGATCGACACCAGCGCTTCGGTCGGCTGAATGATGATGTATCCGCCCGTGGGCAGGTCCACCCGCTGGGCGAAGAGGCCGCGGATCTCGGTCTCGATATCGTATTCATCGAAGAGCGGAGTCTCCTGCTGGTAGAGCTTCACGCCGTCGATCAGCCCGGGATCGATCTGCTTCAAGTACTGCTCGATCTCGTTGTAGAGCTGCCGCGAATCGACCAGCAGCCCGTCTACCTTGTCGGAGAACAGGTCGCGGACGATGCCGCGGGTGAGGGACGTCTCCCGCTGCACCAGCGCAGGAGCCCGGACCGACTTGCTCTTCTTGACGATCTTCTTCCAGAGTCCCACCAGGTGGTCGATCTCGCGCTTGCAGCTCTCCTCGGTGAGGTCGTCGGCCACCGTGCGGATGATCCAGCCCCCCTCGTCCTTGGGGACCAGGCGGCTCACCATTTCGCGCAGCTTGGCGCGCTGTTCGCGGTTCTCGATCTTGCGGGAAACGCCGACCTTCGAGGCATACGGCATGTAGACCAGGAAGCGGCCCGGCAGGGAGATCTGCGCGGTGACGCGCGGACCCTTGGTGCTGATGGGCTCTTTGATCACCTGGACGAGCTTGCTTTGACCGCGCTTCAGCTCGTCCTGGATGTCGGGGAGAGGACGGCGGCCGCGGCGCCCGCCGCCGCCACCATTGCGGCCACGCCCGCCCTGCGGTTGTTGCTGGGCCTGGGGAGCTCCGTTGCCGTTCTCGTCGCCGGCGCCGTCGCCATTCTGCGGCTCGTCGTCGACATCCTCGGGTTCACCCGGCTCGTCCTCATCCTCCGACTCGATCAAGTCGGAGGCATGGAGGAACGCGCTCTTCTCGGCACCGATATTCAGGAACGAGGCCTGAATACCGGGAAGGACTGCTTCTACTTTGCCGAGGTAGATGTCTCCGACGGAACGCCGGGCATCGGGACGATCGACGAGTAACTCAACGAGACGGTCGTCCTCGAGAATTGCCACGCGGGTTTCCCGCTGGCTGCCTGAGATCAGTATTTCTCGCTTCAAAGCACGAATCCTTTACGCCCCCGACCGGCCAGCAGCCCACGGGGGTCCCAAGGTGATTCCAGCAATTGCTCGGAGAGGCAGAGCCTGAGAGATCGGAGTTAGGCGAAGGCAAATGAACCCGGACGCCCGCGGCGGAGGGCAGGCTGCGCGTCAGCGACGCGAACGGAGCCAAGGTTCGAAGCACGGTGTAAATGTAAGCGGCCTTGTAAGTTACGTCAATCCAGATAAACTTCGGCGCAATGTGCCCCGACGCCTCCGTCCCTACGAGTCTCCCCCTCCCTCCGTTCCATTACCCACCCACCCGGAAGTCCAGCCAGGTGGACGATTATCACGGCACCCGGGTCGAGGACCCCTACCGTTGGCTGGAAGAGGTAGAAGCCCCCGAAACCAAGGCTTGGGTAGAGGCTCAGAACGCGGTCACATTCGCGTTCCTGGAGGCCATCCCGCAGCGGGAGGCCATCCACCGGCGCCTGACCGAGCTCTGGAGCTACGAACGCGTCGGGGTGCCCACTCACAAGGCGGGGCGGTGGTTCTACTTCCGCAATGACGGCCTTCAGAATCAGGCGGTCCTGTACCGGACCGACGGCACGCCGGATGGCCCGCCCGTGGTCCTGCTCGACCCCAATCTCCTCTCCACCGACGGGACGACCGCGCTGGGCGTAACGGCGATCAGCGAGGACGGGCGGCTGCTGGCGTACTCGGTGTCGGAGAGCGGATCCGACTGGAACGTGATCCGGATCCGCGACGTGGCGACGGGCGCCGATCTGCCCGATGAGCTCAGGTGGGTGAAGTTCTCGTCGATCGCCTGGCGGCATGACGGCGCGGGGTTCTACTACAGCCGCTATCCCGAACCCGCTGCGGCAGCGGACCCGCTCCTCGACGTGAACAAGCATCACAAGCTGTACTACCACAGCGTCGGCTCCTCGCAGGACCGGGACCAGCTCATCTGGGAGCGCCCCGACCAGCCCGATTGGGGCGTGGCCGCCGAGGTGAGCGAGGACGGCCGGTACCTGGTGATGTCCATCTGGCTCGGCACCGACCGGCGGAACCGGCTCTACTACATCGATCTCGAGCATCCACGGGAGGTCGTCCAGCTGCTCGACGCCTTCGACGCCGCCTGGGGATTCATCGGCAACGATGGACCCGTGTTCTACTTGCTCACGGACCAGTATGCCCCGCGCCGCCGCGTGGTGCAGCTGGATACGCGCGCGCCTGAGCTACCACCGACCAGCATCGTACCGGAGCAAGGTGACGCGCTCGAATCCGTCCATCTCTCCGGAGACGTGCTGGTTGCCAGCTACCTGCACCACGCGCACGCCGGGATGCGGCGCTTCCGGCTCTCCGGCCAGGAGCTCGATCCCATCGCGCTGCCCTCTCTGGGATCAGTGGCGGAGGTGTCGGGTGAGCGTCGGTCACCAACCCTGTTCTTCGCGTTCACGTCGTTCCTGACGCCGACAGCGATCCTGGCTCACGACGTCGCCACCGGGGCGACGCGGGTGTGGCGGACGCCGGCCGTGAAATTCGACCCCAGCCGGTATGAGACCCATCAAGTTTTCATCCGCTCCACGGATGGCACCGAGCTCCCCATGTTCGTCACGGGGCGCCGGGATCTCCCGAGGGACGGCAACGCGCCGGTCTACCTCTATGGGTACGGCGGGTTCGGCGTCAACATGACGCCGGCCTTCTCGGCGGGGATCATCGGGTGGCTCGAGCTGGGCGGGGTATTCGCGATGCCGGTCTTGCGGGGCGGCAATGAGTACGGCGAAGCGTGGCACGAAGCCGCGATGTTCGAGCGGAAGCAGAACGCCTTCGACGATTTTCTGGCCGCGGCCGACTGGCTGATCGACCAGCGGATCACGCGCCCGGCACGGCTGGCCATCGGCGGCGGGTCGAATGGCGGGCTCCTCGTGGGCGCGGCGCTGACCCAGCGCCCGGAGCTCTTCGGTGCGGCTCTCCCCGCGGTCGGGGTGATGGATATGCTGCGTTTCCACAAGTTCACCATCGGGTGGGCGTGGGTCCCGGAGTACGGTTCGGCGGACGATCCGGCCCAGTTCCCTTTTCTGCTGGCCTACTCGCCCTTGCACAACCTGCGCCCCGGTACCCGCTACCCGGCCACGCTGATCACGACCGCCGATCACGACGACCGGGTGGTGCCCGGCCATTCCTTCAAGTTCGCCGCCGCTTTACAGGCCGCGCAGGCCGGTCCGGCTCCGGTCCTGATCCGCATCGAGACCAAGGCTGGGCATGGCGCCGGAAAGCCGGTGGCCAAGATGATCGATGAACAGGCGGACCGCTGGGCCTTTCTGGTAAAGGTGCTGGGTCTCGCGTAGTTTCTTGCCCCATGGCCAAGGTCACCTGCTCCCTCTGCGGCACCACGGTGGACGCCCGGACCATGGTGGGCTCCCAGAAACTCGAGCCCGCCATCGTCAACCTCATCAAGCGGGACCGTCCCGAGTGGCCCGGCACCCGCGGCATCTGCCAGGACTGCCGCGAGCAGTACCGGGCCAAGAAGTTCCTTGGCTACCTCGAGGATGAGTTCGACAAGATCTCGGAGATGGAGAAGGGGCTGGTGACGCGTCTGGCCGGCCGGGGACGCGTGAGCCGCCTGGTCAACCAGGAGTTCGAAGCACACATGACGTTCGGCCAGCGGGTCGCCGACAAGGTGGCGCAATTCGGTGGGAGCTGGACCTTCATCATGATCTTCGGCGGGATTCTGGTCGTCTGGATGGGACTCAACTCGTTTTTCCTGCTCAGCCGGGCCTTCGACCCTTACCCCTACATCCTGCTCAACCTGGTCCTCTCGACCCTGGCCGCCCTGCAGGCGCCGGTGATCATGATGAGCCAGAATCGGCAATCGGAAAAGGACCGGCTGCAGGCGAAGCAGGACTACGAGATCAACCTGATGGCGGAGATCGAGATCCGCGATCTCCACGACAAGCTGGACTCACTTCGTTTCAAGCAGTGGCATGAACTCTGGCATCTGCAGCAGCGTCAGCTCGAATTGCTCGAGCATCTCCACAAGGAGGTCTCGCACCCGGAGGAAAAGACCGTCGAACCGGGGCCGTACAAACCTCCCGAGCTCTAGTCGATCAGGTCGCCCAGCATCTGCCGGGCGATGACGATCCGCTGGATCTCGCTCGTCCCTTCCCCGATTTCGCAGATCTTCGCGTCGCGCATCATGCGCTCGACCGGGTACTCGGTGGTGTAGCCGTACCCGCCGTGAAGCTGAACCGCCTTGGTCGTGGCGCGCATGGCCAGCTCCGAAGCAAACAGCTTGGCCATCGCCGCTTCGCGCTTGAACGGATGCCCATGCTGCTTGAGCCAGGCGGCATGGAAGACCAGATGTTTGGCGCACTCGATCTCGGTCGCCATGTCGGCGAGCGCGAAATGCACACCCTGAAAGCTCGCGACCGGGCGACCGAACTGCTTCCGCGTCGACGTATAGCTCAGGCACTCCTCGAGCGCGCCTTCGGCGATCCCGAGCGAGAGCGCCGCGATGCCGATGCGTCCGCCGTCGAGCGTATGCAGGAACTGGCGGAACCCGTTGTTCACCGGACCCAGGACGTTTTCTTTCGGCACGATCGCGTCCTGAAACACCAGCTCGCGCGTATCGGACGCCCGCCAGCCGAGCTTGTCCTCCTTCTTGCCGGCGGTGAATCCGGCCACCTTGGGCAGGGAGGCCTCATGCCCGATTCCCACCCGGGCCGCCTCGGCCAGGTCGGTGGTGTCTTTGGTGACGATGAAGGCGGTGATACCGTGCGTCTTCTTCGCGGACGGATCCGTCCGGGCCGTGGCGACGAAGATCTCGCCGACCCCGGCGTGGGTGATGAAAATCTTGGAGCCGTTGAGGACGTAGTGATCGCCCTTCTGCACCGCGACGGTCTTGGTGCCGCCCGCGTCGGAGCCGGCGCCCGGCTCGGTCAGACCGAACCCGCCCAGCACCTTCCCGGTGGCCAGGAGGGGTACGTACTTCTTCTTCTGCTCGGGAGTACCGAAGTCGACGATCGGCGACGTCCCGAGCGTGGTATGGGCGGAGATGGTGATGGCGTGGCTCGCGTCCACCTTCGCCATCTCGTGGATCACGATCATGTAGGACAGGTAGTCCATCCCCGAGCCGCCCAGCTCCTCAGGCCAGGGAATGCCGAAGAGGCCCAGGTCCGCCATCCGCTTGACGTTGTCCCAGGGGAACTTGGAGTCGAGGTCGTAGCCCCTCGCCGAGGGTCGGACCACGGTGCGGGCGAAGTCACGCACCATCTCGCGGACCTGGAGGTGCTGTTCCGTGAAGTACAGATCGTCGTGCATTCTGAAATATAGACCGGATGACTAGGTTTGGGCGCGTGAAGCCCCTCGTCCGGATCCTTCCCGTCCTCGTGCTGGTCTGGGGGTGCCACGATTCGGTGACCACCGTCATTACTCGGAGCGGTGGTCCGGTCCTCGTCCCCGTGGATTCGGGATACGACTTCTCCCTCTTCGTCACCGCCCCGCCCGGCGACACCAGCCGGCTCTTCGTGGTGGAGCGCGGCGGCCGGATCCTGATGCGCAAGCATGGCGTCCGGCAGGACTCTGCATTTCTGAATCTTACGGCGCTCACCGGCGGGGCGTTCGAATACGGTGTCTACAGTATC
>DATBBZ010000190.1:0-3565 GCA_036270745.1 Gemmatimonadales bacterium
CCCACGTCTGTTGGGGGCCACCCTCGAAGGCGTCGGTTCCGAACAGGACCTTGTGGGGCCAGCGCATCAGCCACCCGCGCAGCACCGTGGCCAGTTCCGTCGGCGACAGAATCAGGTCCATCATCGAGATGTCCGCGTAGACGTTCGGCTTCGCGAGCATCGCCTCGGTTTCTCCGACGTGCGGCCAGCCGCCGTGGATCAGGACGAAGTTCGTCCCCCGCAGAGTCGAATCGTTGAAGACCGGCTCCAGCAGCCCCGGCCTCGCCCCCTCGGCCTCGTAATAGCCGCCGAAGAACTCGAGGGCGTGGAGGTGCACCGCCATCCCCAGCTTCCCCGCTTCACGAGCCACGTCCCGGAACAGCGCGTCCGACAGGATCTTCACCTCATCCGCCGACGGCGCCCCGCCCCCCGCATACTGCGCGTAGATCGCCGACGCGCGGGCCAGGTCGGGTGTCGCGAAATCGAAGGACCGGAGGTACGCGACCTCGAACTTGATGGCGGGGGCACCGGCGTCATGCTGGCGGCGAAGGAGTGGCACCACCACCTGTCGCTCAAATTCGGGCAGCGTCGGCGGCAGAACGCTCAGGCCCAGATTGGTCAGATACCGCTTGAGGAGCTTCGACTCGAGGAGGTAGAGC
Organism: Gemmatimonadales bacterium; assembly: GCA_036270745.1. Classification (GTDB taxonomy): domain Bacteria; phylum Gemmatimonadota; class Gemmatimonadetes; order Gemmatimonadales; family GWC2-71-9; genus 40CM-2-70-7. The sequence goes on from DATBBZ010000190.1 coordinate 639, forward strand.
GCCCGCGCGTCCGGCGTTGCCCCGGCCATCCGGTTGTCGAGCGGGAAGATCAGCGGATCGTCGAAGGGCACCCACCAGAACAGGTCGCGGGGAAGCCCAGGTCCCATCGCGACCCGGTTCGCGAACTCCAGGGCGATGCCGGCCCGGGCGAGGGCAGCGGCCGGGGTGCTCGCACCCCGTACCGCCCGAGCCGCCGCTCCCCAGATCGGGGCCTCCGACGTGAGTCGCCAGGGGAGGGCGAACGAGGGGATCCCATTGAGGGGGAGAGCATCGTACTCGGTGTCGGCTGGGGCGCCCGCTGCCACCGGACGCATGGGATGGGCATGGTTGTCGATCGCGCGAATGGTCTCGATGTACGCCGCCAACGCCGGGTCCACCGGCGTCTGTGCCCGGACCTGAGCCGCCATCAGCAGGGACAATGCGAACAGGGGCCGCATGCGAGAGAGAATGTCGTCCCGCGGAATGGTCCGCAACGGTTCCAGATGCACAGAGGCGACAGACTAGACGCACAGATGCGTAGGTGGGTCGCCGGCGCTTCGTCACTAGCCTGGATCGCCGGTGAGGCTCCGTTTTAGGCTCTTCGCCCGGTTGCGGGCCGCGGCGCGCCGCGCCATCGTCTCACGTCGCCGGGCGCTCGGTTACGGGTGCAGCTCCCGGACCCGGTAACCCCGCCTTTCGGCCACCCTGGGCTTCACCCACGAGGAGCGCAGTTTCGTTGGCGTAGGCGTATATCGTCGGGGCGCGCTGCTGGAACAGTCCGCCGGTGTCAGCAGTCGGCCCGTAGGTGCTGTGGAGCTCGCGCTTCAGCATCCGCAGCAAGACGGTTTGCTGTCCCCGGTGGTGCGCCGTGTGAGCGATCCGCCGCACCATTACCCAAACGCGGCTGCGTCTCACGTCGAAAAACGGGACCTCTTCTTCCCACCAGTCGTCGGGTTTGGCACGCAGCGCCTCCAGGCGCTTCGCGGAATCCGCCGCATACCGGCGTAGGAAGCTCATCCGGGTTTCTGCCTCTGGCAGCGGCGGCGCTCCCACCTCGATCCCGAGCATGTGGCGGAACCACAAGTCTTCACTCACGCACTGGTGCACCATTTGCTCCAGGACGCTCCGCCCACGCGGGTCAGTCGGGTGCGGCCGAGCCGGCAGGTCCCCGTCCTGGAACATGCACCAGACGCTCAGCACCTTCAGGCGCTCGGTGGTATAGGTATCGACGAGGAACTGGTATCGCATGTACGGGTCCCCAATGTCTGAACAGGGCAGTCTTGCAATCACGCCGGTTGGCGGGTCAGCGCTTGGCGGCTTTCGGCTGGAGTCAGATGGCCGGGCCGCTCGGGCAGCCACGGCCGAGCACGACGCCGAGCGCGCCTAGCATAAATAATGAGTAAACGTGACAGCGAGGAGTAAGCGGTTTAGACAGCTCTCGCGTGACCGCAAGACGCACAAACCGGCTCGCTCTCAAGATCCTGCAAGATGCAACCCCTTGGGAGCCGAAAGACCCGAAAGAGGAGGAGTGCCCGAAGGAGCGTTATCTTAGCCGCACCGTGGATATGCGTCGCGCGTCTACGTGGCCACTCTAGGTCTTCGGGTCGGTGTTCGGTGTGCTCGGTCTGCACGTCATAGGAGGTAATGGGGTGGGCTTGCTCGCGAATATCAGAAATGGGCGGCGAGGAATCGGGACATCCGCGCGACGTGAGAGGGCGAAACGGCGCCCCCCTGGGTTCCGAAGAGCCCTCACGTTGCTGCTCGGGCAATTCGGTCCCGCCCTAACGGAGCTGCGGGCGATCCCACGCGTATTGCGTTCGGGGCGCGTGGCATTGGCCGACCTTGCGCATCGGGCCCCTGCCGAGCGCCGGGACGAGGAGCCTCTGGCGGAGAGCGCCGTGCCCGAGCAGGCGGCGCTCATCACCGTCACGGGCAGTACGGGCACCATCGGCAGCGAGCTCGTTCGCCTCCTCTCAACGGTAGGCGTGGCCATCCGCGCGCTCTACCGCGACGTTCGGAAGATGCGCACCCTGCCGAATGTGACCTGGGTCCCGGCGGACCTGGAAGACGCGCGACAGCTGAAGGTGGCCCTCGATGGGACGCAGCGCCTCTTCCTCCTGACCGGCAACGACCCGGGCTTCGGGCTGGTCCAGATCGGGGTCATTCGGGCCGCCGAGGAGGTGGGCGTCGAGCACGTCGTCAAGCTCTCGGCGTTGGGCACTTCGGACCACTCCACCTCGACGATCGCCCGGGAGCATTGGACCGTGGAGCAGGCGCTCACGAACTCGCGGCTGCAGTGGACCATCCTGCGTCCTCACGCCTTTATGCAGAACTGGTTGGATGACGTCGCGGAGTCGGTGCGGGCGGAGAGCGTCATCTACGCGCCGATCGGCGACGGCCGCGTGCCGTTTATCGATGCACGGGACATCGCCGCGGTCGCCGTCGAGGTGCTGCTCCACGCGGAAACGCATGCGGGCAAGAAGTACTTCCTCACAGGTGGTGAGGCCATCGGCTATTCGGACCTCGCGGCCGCCCTTTCCGAAGCCACCGGCCGGACAATCACCTACCGGCCAATCACCATGGAAGAGGCGCGGGCGCGTATCGCGGCGCGCGGTGTCGCCCCCGCGATGATCGACGCGATGCTGGCGATCGCCGCGTACCAAGAGGCCGGAGGACTCACCGCGATGGTCTCCCCGGAAGTTCAACGCCTCCTCGGTCGTCCACCCCGCACCATCCGGGATTTCGCTCGCGACTATGCTACGCGCTTCGCTTAGGGTCGTTCCTCGGCCTTCGCCCCTTAGAAGGCTGCTGCTCTACCCACCTGAGCTACGGGCGCGCGTTGTCCGCCAACAACCTACGCCGAGCACGCCAAGCGTACGTAATGATACGTTTCAATGATACGTCTCACGACCGAACGCGGAGTATTTGCGTGAGGCGTCGGCGACGAT
>DATBBZ010000191.1:0-6946 GCA_036270745.1 Gemmatimonadales bacterium
CGACCCAGACCGTCGAGCACGTCGTGACGATGGGCCTCCTGCTGGTCGGGAGTCTGCTCCTCGTGTTCCTCGGCGATGTCCGTATCACGCTGATCACCGCATTGACCATACCCGCCGCCATCCTGTTCGCGTTCGCCCTCCTCGTCCTGACCGGGTATTCGGCCAACCTGATCTCCATCGGGGCAATCGATTTCGGCATTCTGGCCGAGGCGGCCGTGGTGGTGATGGAGAGCGTTTTCCGACAGTTGCGGACGCGCAATCTGGAGGAGCCGCCGGCCATGGTTATCGGTCAAGCGACCGCGGAGGCCGCGAAGCCGGTGTTGTTCGCGACGCTGATCATCTTGGTGGCATTCATCCCATTGTTCACGATGCGGGGCGTCCCGGGACGAATCTTCGCGCCCATGTCGGTGACGTATGGCTTCGCACTGCTCGGCGCCCTGCTGTTCGCGCTCGCCTTCGCCCCGGTCCTGACTTCGTGGGCCGGCACCGCGGCCGGTCCGGAAGAGGAAGCAGTGACACCAGTGGTCCGCCGCCTGAAGACCTGGTATGAGCGTCTCCTGCCTGCTGTCATGGCGCGCCGCCGGCTGGCCCTGGGGGTGACCGGAGCATGGCTGGTGGCGGCGCTCGCTCTGACCTCCGTCGTGGGAGGGGAATTCATGCCCAAGCTTGAGGAGGGCAATCTATGGATTCGGGCGACGCTCCCCGTGGATATCTCGTTCGAGGCCTCGTCGGCGCTGGCGCACGACATTCGGGAAACGCTGCGAGGGTTCCCGGCGGTCACTCACGTCGTGTCCCAGATGGGTCGCCCCGACGACGGAACCGACGTGACGACGTTCAACAACATCGAATTCGACGTTCAGTTGGCGGTTCCATCGCGGTGGCCGTCGGGCCTGACCAAGACACGCCTGGTGGAAGCAATGGCCTCCCGCCTCACGCGTTATCCTGGCGTCGACTTCGGTTTCTCGCAGAACATCGAGGACAACGTGGAGGAAGCGATGTCGGGAGTGAAGGGTGAGAACTCCCTGAAGCTATTCGGTCCCGACATCGATGCCCTGGCAAGACTCGCGGTGCAGATCCGGGACACCATGGCCCAGACCCCGGGGGTGCAGGATGTCGGAGTCTTCCAGGAGACGGGGCAACCGGAGCTGATGGTGGTCGTCGACCGGGAGGGGAGCGCGAGATACGGTCTGGCGGGAGCGGACGTCAACGCGGCGGTACAGGCGGCGGTCGGTGGCCAGGCGGTCACCCAGATCCTTCTGGGGGACCGCCGGTTCGATTTCGTGGTGCGGTACGCGCCGCCGTTCCGGGGCACGCCAGAGGCTATCCGGCAGATCCTGCTGCCGACGCCGGAGGGTGGACACGTGCCGCTGGGGCAGGTGGCGCGGGTGGAGCTGAAGCAGGGCGCGTTCATGATCTACCGTGAGAACGGACAGCGCTACATCCCAATCAAGTTCAGCGTGCGGGGACGGGACCTGGCGTCGACGATGAAGGAAGTCGAGGGACGGCTCGCGAAGTCTCTTGTGCTCCCGGCGGGTTATCACTACGAGTGGGCGGGGGAGATCGACAGCCTGCGGAAGGAGGAGCACCGTTTGGCGCTGGTAATTCCCGTGACGCTGTTGCTGATCCTGGGGCTCCTCTACGCGCTGTTCAACTCCTGGCGGGACGCGCTGACCGTTCTCGGGATTCTCCCAGTCGCCGCCACAGGGGGAGTGCTGGCACTGTGGGTAACCGGCTCAGCGTTCAGCGTTTCGGCCGCCGTCGGATTCACCTCGGCGCTGGGCGTCGGGACTCTGGGTGGGTGCGTCTTCCTGGCGGGCATCCGCCGCGAGACCGCCGGCGTAGGTGGTGACGGCCTGGCCGCGGTCGTGCAGCGCGGGGCGTTGCGGGAGATGCGGCCGATTCTCATGGCCTGCCTGGCTGCCGGGCTCGGATTGCTCCCGGCGGCGGTCTCGACCGGAATCGGGGCCCAGGCGCAGCAGCCCCTCGCGCGGGTGGTGGTCGGGAGCATGGTGACGACGATGCTCGCGATCCTGTTTTTGATTCCCATCTTCGCGGGTATGACACCAGCGGAAACGTGAGCGGATGTGCCGAGTGGTGGGGTCTGAGCAGAGGAACAAATCCATTTATTCCCATGCCGCGCGGCTCAGGCGCGGGCGTTAGGCGACAGGCGAGGTTCCATGCAACGGCGGCTCCCGATGTTCGGCGTGCTCGTGGCTATCCTTGCGCCGCAAGCGCTCGCAGCCCAGCGCTTGGTTCAGTTGCCGTCGGCTTGGCACTTCCAGTCTCCACTGGACTCCAGGCGTGATAGGCCGCCTCTGATCAAGTCCGGTGACTACCGCCTTGAGGGTACCGTGCTGGGAGGGGTTCTGGGGGGGGCAGCAGGCATCTTACTTGGCTCCCTCCAATGCGCGGACCCTGCCGCTGACGGATCACCGCGGTCTTGCACGGGGACGGAGTTCGGGGGTGGTGCAGTGGGTCTCGCGGTTGGCGCGTTGTTCGGGTACTTCGTCGGGCGGTCGGTTCCCAAGTACCGCCCGATGGGCACACAATGAGTCTGCCGCGTTCGGAAATGCCGGATCATCGGTATCCCCGATCAACTCCAACACCGTCTGCGTCTGTGATCGAGAAGCGATAGCCGCCCTTGTGGGAGGGGTGTGAGTTTCGCTGTGAGTTTCTCGCTACTTGCGGTCGATCTTCGGCTTGCCTGTCACGACACCGATGCCCAGAACATCGCGTAAGTACTAAAAAGTGTCGTAACTCGATTCCTGCTGAGCCGATTTGCAACCAGGGGGTCAGGGGTTCGAATCCCCTCCGCTCCATCGTTCGAACCCTCGGCTCCATCGTGACTTCCACGGTGGGGCCGTCTTCGTCCCTGCTTCAGGTGGTGTGAGTAGTGGTGTGACCGTGCGTCGCCGACATTACGCTCGCCTTACACCCAGTTCCGAAGAGACGTTGGAGATCCAGTGTTGTCGCAATACATTGATTCACCGCATGAATCTCCGACTGCAAGAGTTGGTCTTCGCCGGGGCGAGCCGGATTACCGACTTGTCTCCCGCGCTGGGTGCTCGGGTGCTCGACAGCGTGTTGAGGCCCGCCTTCGGGAGCCGGACGCTCTCCACGATACTGAGAAGGCGGAATCGCCAAGTGATGCGGCGCGTCCGACGGTTTCGCAGATTCCTCGTCATCCCCGACATTCATATCGGCGACGCGGTCATGACCCAGTCGTCGGTCACGGCCTTTCGGGACTTCTTCCCCGACGCCGAAATCGACTACGTCGTGAACCGGGCTGCAGCTCCCATCATCGAAGGGAACCCTGACGCCACCCGGGTCATGCCCCTCTTCTCCGCCGGACTTTTCCCCTCCACCGAAGACCTCACGGCGCTCCGGGAGATCATCCGGAACGGCGATTACGATCTTTGCATCGGGTTCAGCCCATTCATGGAAGAGCAGGCGCTGGTTCAGAGGGGCCAGCCGTTCCTCAATTTCGTGACCCACGGGGCGACCCTGATCCGGAACGAAGCGTCCACTGCGGCGGTCAACCACTTCAGCTATCAGGGCTTCCACTTCCTGCGGGAGCTGCTATCTACGGTGGCCCGGCCCAACCGGGACACACCCTTCCAGGGAGTCCGCACGACCTATCGTGATGAAGCGGTCGCCCAGGCTCTCGGCTTTATGGCCGAGGTACGTCTTATTCCAGGTGCGCCAGTCATCATGATGAACCCGGACGGCGCGTCCCGGTTCACGGTCATGCCATTCGAAACCCAGGCCGTGCTCCTCGAGCGGTTGGCCCAGGACACGTCGCCCGACACGACGATTCTCCTTGGGGCAGGGCACACCCTCGCGGGATTAGGCGGGCGCCTGCGGGACGTGATTCCACTTCAACTGCGCTCGAAGCTCCATATCATCCCGCCGAGCCTGCCGCTCGAGGCCTATGCAGCGCTGATCGACGCCGCTGACGTATTTCTTACGGGCGACACCGGACCCATGCACATCGCCGCGGCGCGCAGATACTCCCGCTCGGGTAACCATCAGTTCAGGAATCGCACGGCCGTGCTGTCGTGGTTCGGCGCGACGCCCTCCCGGATGTCGGGGTACGACTCACACCAACCCGGGTACCTGCCGGCGAATCAGGATGCTCCATCCTGGTGCTACGTAGCCGGGAGCCCGTGCCGCAACATCACGTGCGTCAATAAGATGTTCAAAACGTGTCGGACCGTTCGCTGCTTCGAGCGCGTCGACGTCAACGCCCTCGTGACGCTCGTTGTTTCGCATATCGGCCATCGCGCGGCACCCTAACCCCTCAGGCTTCACGACGGCCGCGGTCGACCGACGGACTGCTCGCAACGAACGGTGAGCGCGCATGCCCTGACCGCGAAGCGCAGGTGGCTCATGGCGCGAGCACCGCGAGGACGAGCTGCGCGTTATCCCGAGTCGTGCCCTGATAATAGAAAACGTAGACCTTGTGGGTTTTCTCGTCGACCGCGCAGGTGCGTGCGCCACCGCCGGTGGCGACCTTTTCGACCACGGAGAACGCGCTCGGCGAATCTTCGTGGACAACCGTCATGGTGCTGTCCACGCGATTGGGATTGAACGCGAGCCCGGTGCCCGGATCAAAGCAGTTCTGATCGGCGCGGCTGGGCACGCTGATACGCGCCACGACGTTCCCGTTGTCGGCGTTCACGACCACCAGGTTCGTGTCGCACGCCATGAAGAGCCGCCGGGTGACCGCGTCCATGGAAAGGCCCTGCGCTCTCCCGCACCCGGGCACTTTATAGGTAGCCTCGATGGCGAGGCTCGTTGCATCGACCCGTTGGATGAACCCCAAGTCCTCGACGTTCAGGAAAAGCTTGCCCTTGCCGTCAGCCACGCCGGACTCGAGCCCGTCTCCGATGGTCGACTTGGTAATCAGCGCGCCCGTGGTCATGTCGACTACCCAGGCGTCCTTGTCTTCCCACGTGAATGCGCGGTGCGTCACGGGATCGTACCGAATGCCGTCACCCTTGGCGTCCACATGCCCGGTGACCGCGAGCGTCTTAAGATCGAAGATCACACCGTTGCGGACGAGTCCGCGATTCTGATCGGCCGCGATGGCGTAGCCGCCGCCACCACCGGCGACGGTCCCGATCACGCTGTCCATATCCACATCGATGACCTTGTCGCCCAGCCCGTAGAGCCGCCGACCGACGGGATCGACAATGATGTAGTCTGCACGGGCCTGGCTCAGTACCATCCGTTTGACCACGTGATAGTGCGGACGTTGCGCCGCGAGGCTGAGTGCCGCGACAGTCGTGAGGGCGAGCATTGTGATGATGGACGTGCGTGAGATGGACATGGTTATCTCTCGATCAAGGGGTCTAAGAGGCGGCGCCACGAGTCGGGGACTACAAGTCGCGCCGGTTGAAATGATAGGTGGCGATTCCCAGCACTGCCACGAGGTACAAACCTGCATACCCGATGGCGGTGAGGCTCGGAATCGAGACGTTCGCAAAAGGCGAGAAAGAAAGCGAGGCCGCCAGCGGCGTCTGCATCTCGTAGGCCGCTCGGCGCCAAAGGGACTCACCAGGCATCAGGAGGCTCGAGGCGACGCCGAGGGTGACGATGTGGACGCTCTGAGAGAATCCGCTGACCTGCTCCAGCCACCCTCCCATGAACGCTACTCCCTGGAGGCCGAGCGCCAGTACGCCGTTGGTGAGCGTCGAGAACCAGGTCCCCAAGAGAAGGCTGACACTCAAGGCAAGCACGCACTCGAAGACCATCAGCAGGGCGCCGCGCAGGGGATGTTCGGGGAGCACACCGGTGACTGCATACGCGACCGCAATGGTGCCGCTGAAGGTGAGAGCGACGTAGGCGATGATCATCCCCACGAAGCCGAGGGCCTTGCCGCCCAGGATGTGCCAGCGGGGAAGGGGTTTCGTGGCGATGGCGTGGATCGTTCCGGAACTGATTTCCCCCGCCACGGTGTCGATCGACGTCAGGATCGTCATGACGACCGCGAGCAGATCGCAGGTGTACAACCCCACCATCAGCATGCCGCTTTCGACCTGATAGCGGACGAACGGCGACATCGATCGGGTTTGGAACTCCAGGACCTGCAGACGCAGCGCGATCGCGAAGATCGCGAGAAGGATCACGGCCGCGCCCAGAGCGGTCCAGAGGATCCTGCGGCGCGCTGCCTCGCGCAAGGTGATCCCGGCCATGATCCACATGCCGCTCACAGGCCGCGGTCCTTACCCATGATCTTGACGAACACGTCTTCGAGCGATGCGCGTTCCGTAGCGACTCCATAGACGTCCAGTCCCGCGCCCACCAGGTAGCGCAGAACATCGGGCAGCGTTCCCTTCGATTCCAGCATGAAGCTCAATCGTTCGCCATCGTGGTTGGCGATCGCCGTCCACTGGGTGAGCCCGGCCAACACTCCCGGCGGAACAGCGCGCACTTCCACCACCACCCGAAGGTTTTCTGCGCGCGAGGCACTCAAATCCTGACTCGCTACGACCTCACCGTCCTTGATGAATGCCACCCGGTCACAGGTGATCTCGACTTCACTCAGCAAGTGGGAATTGAGAAAGACGGTCGCGCCGCGTGCCCGTTGGGCCCGGAGAATGTCCCGCACCAACCGGCGCCCCATGGGATCGAGCCCCGACGTCGGCTCATCGAGGAATATGACTTGCGGTTCATGGACCAACGCTTGTGCGAGGCCGAGCCGCTGGAGCATGCCCTTGGAGAAGGCGCCTACGCGGCGGTCACGATGCGGGGTGAGCCCGACCAGGTCGAGCACCCCAGGCACTAGATCGCGGAGCGCCGCCGCGGACATCCCACAGAGGCGCCCATGAAGACGGATCAACTCGGTGGCGCTAAGCCAATCGTAGAAACGAAAGTCCTCGGGCAGGAAGCCAACCTGCCGGCGCATCGCCACATCGGTGGGAGGTGCGCCAAGGACGAAGGC
>DATBBZ010000192.1:0-3262 GCA_036270745.1 Gemmatimonadales bacterium
CCTTCATCCTGATCCTGGTTCTGGTCTGGGGATTGTTCGGTAATTGGCTGGTGAAGCGCGGCCTGGAAGCCGGAGGCACCGCGGCGGCGCGCGCGAAGGTCGAGATCGATCACGTGCGCGTCTCCCTCTGGCAGTCGCGACTCGTGATCTACGGGCTCACGGTTGCGAGTCCGTCCGAGGCCCTCAAGAACACGATGCAGGCGGATCAGCTGGATGCGGATTTCGAGACGCTGCCGTTGCTCCGGAAAAAATTCATCGTCGACCGGCTGGCCGCAACGGGGCTTCGCTTCGGGACGCCACGCTCGACCGATGGCCGGGTCAAGCAGCCGGAGGCTGCGGCGGCCTCCGCCGAGAACGGCCCGACGGCTCCTGGCTCACCGGGACAGCCCAAGGGCCCTTCCAGGGCCACGGCGACCATCGAAACCCTGTCCGATCGGCTGAACTTCCCGATCCTGAACCTGGCCACCGGGAAGATGGACGTGGGGACGCTCGATCCGTCCAAGCTCTCGACCGCCGCGGCCGCCCGCTCCCTGCAGACCCGCGCCGACTCGGCCCAGAAGGCGTGGAACGCCGCGCTCAGCGACCTGCATACCGGTCCGACGGTGGACAGCGCGGTGGCGCTCGCCAACCGGCTCAAGGGTGCCAAGCCGACCGACCTCACCGCGGTCAACAACGCCCGCCGCATGTTGAGTCTGCTTTCCCAGTCGAAAGACAAGGTCGACGCGTTGGGGCGGGGGATCGCGGCGGGAGCGTCCGATCTCCAGCATGGCGTCGCCCAGCTCGACTCCGCCAAAGCCCGCGATCTCCAGACCGCGAGGAGCCTGGTGAAGCTCCCCGCGCTCGACGCGTCCCAGATCGGCGCGGCGGTGTTCGGGCCGGCGGCCGCGGGGAAGTTCGAGAAGGCGTTGCACTGGGTTCGGGTGGCGAGAGGGTACGCGCCCGCCGGGCTGACACCCCACGCCGAGCCGGCGCCGAAGCGGGTGCGGCGTGCCGGGACGACGGTGCGGTTCCCGCGCGAGCACGATCTGCCGGCGCTCTGGCTCAAAGCCGGCGACGTCTCGTTCACCCTGGACAGCACCAGGAGCTACAGCGGGAAGCTGGCCGACCTGACCACGTCGCAGACCCTGACGGGCAAGCCCACCACTTTCAACGCCCTGGCACCGGCAATTCAGGCGGGCGCTCTGCTCGATCATCGCAGGCCGCAGGCGCTCGACACGATTGCGGGCGTGATGTCCGGTGTGAGACTGCCAGACGTGGCGATCCCGGTCGGCGGGATTCACCTCGCGCCGGGCACCGGGACGATGAGCTTCCGGTTTGCACTGGAAGGCGAGAATCTCCGCGCCGCCTGGGACGTGAAGTCCTCGCACATCACATGGGCTCATGACTCCGCGGCGACGGGCGGCGCCGGTGGTCTCGTCTGGCAGGTGGTGTCCGGGATTTCGATGCTCGACGTGTCCGCCCAGCTGTCGGGCACGCCCGAGAATCCGTCCCTCTCGATCCGGTCCAACCTGGATCAGGCCATCTCCGACCGCATCAAGGGCCTGATGGGAGACCAGGTGAAGGCCGCCGAGCAGAAGCTGACCGCGCAGGTGAACGCCTACGCCGATCCCCTGATCGCCCCGGTGAAGTCGCAAGTGGCGTCGGTGACCGGGACTGCCCAGCAGCAGCTTTCGGCGTCGCAGGGCAAGATCGCGGATGCCCAGAAGCAGCTGCAGCAGCGGCTCAAGTCTCTGACGGGCGGCATCCGGCTTCCCTAGGTAAACCCTCCATCCACCAGCGGCGTCATATCGACATCACCCGTCCGACGCCTGCTCCCAGTGACGCCGACGCCCTGGCCCGCTTGCGGGCGGGGGATGAGGCGGCCTTCCACGCCCTGTACCGGGCGGAGGTCGGCCGCGTGTATGCGCTGTGCCTCCGGCTCACCGGCAACCGGCGCGATGCGGAGGAGCGGACCCAGGACGTGTTCGTTCAGGCGTGGCGGCGGCTGTCGACCTTTCGCGGCGAGAGCGCCGTGTCCACTTGGCTGCACCGGATGACGGTGAACCTCGTGCTGACGGAACGGCGGAGTACTCGGCGGCGGGAACAGCGGGTTGTGGCCGTGGAGGACCCGGCAAGGGTTGAGAGGCCGGGGGCCGAGAGCCGGGAACCGTTCGCCGCCGGCTTGGACTTGGAGCGCGCGATCGCGCAGCTGCCGGACGGCGCGCGGGAGGTATTCGTGCTGCACGACATCGAGGGGTACACCCACGAAGAGATCGGAGCGGCGTGCGGGATCGCCGAGGGCACGTCCAAGGCCCAGCTCTTCCGTGCCCGACGCCTTCTGCGGGGGATGCTCGAGCGATGACCGACTTCGAGCCGCCGGTCTCCGGCGTCCAGGATCTCCCGCGCTCCATCGAGCCGCCGCGCGATCTCTGGCCTGGCGTGTCCCGCCGGATTCACTGGCGCCGCCGGCTCCTCATCGGCGCCGGCGGACTGGCCGCGGCCGCGTCGCTCCTGTTCTTCCTGGTGCCCCGCCCCCCGCTCGTGCCGACGACGGTGGTGGCGGGCAGGCCCCAGATCTCCCGGACGCGCGTCGTCACCGATGACTCTTCGCGCGCCAAGCTCACACTCACCATCGGCGACGTCGTGGTGGAACCGGGGAGCGACCTCCAGGTGCTGGCGATCAGGCCGGGAGAGCAGCGCTTCGCGCTGCGGCAGGGGACCATCTCCGCCCAGGTGCTGGCGCCGCCGCGCGTGTTCGTCGTCGAGACGCCCGCCACCATCGCCACCGATCTGGGCTGTGCCTACGTCCTCCAGGTGGACTCCCTCGGGAACGGTTTGTTGCGGGTGACCGCGGGGCAGGTGGAGCTGGCGACGAGCGGGAGGCTCGCGATCGTCCCCGCGGGTGCGGTCGCGTCGATCAGGAATGGGTTTGGCCCGGGGTCCCCGCGTCGTGCAGATGCGTCGCCGGTACTGGTACGGGCCCTCGACGCCATCGACTTCGGGAGCGGGGACCGGGGAGCGGTCGACTCCGTGCTCGGCGCGGCGCGCCTCGATGACGCGCTGTCGCTGTGGCATCTGCTGTCCCGCGTGAACCCCGTCGCTGCCGGCAAGGTCTACGACCGTCTGGCGGCGCTCGTCCCGCCCCCGGTAGGGGTGACGCGCGACGGCGTGCTCGCGGGGAGCAAGGAGATGATGGATCTGTGGTGGAACTACCTGCCGTGGACTGGATACCGCGCACCATAATGCGGAATGCGGATTGCCGAGTGCGGAATCCTCGGTCGGG
>DATBBZ010000193.1:0-15909 GCA_036270745.1 Gemmatimonadales bacterium
GGGACCGCGATGCTGCGGATACTCACGACCCCGCACGGCGTCACCAAGATCGAGGTCGTGAACGGGTCCCCCGATTTCAAGACGCTGTCGCCGGCCATCGAGCGGGCCCATCTGCCGGTCGTGTTCCCCGACACCACCGCGCTGACGCTCCCGGTGCGGGCGCTGCTCGCCTGTTCGTCGGACCGCTGCCTGCTCACCGTGATGGAGCCACAGTTCATCACGCCCGTGATACAGCAGTAGCGCCGGGCGTCAGTGCCCCATCGCCCACTTCGGGTCGTCCGCGAAGGCGCGTGACGAACGCATACGTTCCGACCCCGCTGCGTTCATGAGGGCTTCTTTACTCAGCGCTCGGCGCCCTCCTGAAGAATGAAGCCCACGCCCCGCACCGTCCGGATCACCTCGCAGCCTGCTGCTTCCTTGAGCTTGCGACGGAGGTTCCCCACATGCACATCGACCACGTTACTCTCGGGGTCGAAGTGCATGTCCCATACTTTTTCGAGCAGCTCGGTGCGACGCTGGACCGCTTCGGGGTGAAGGAGAAAATGCTCGAGGAGCTGAAATTCCTTGGGGGTCAGATCTAATCGTTTGCCCCGAATCTCCACCCGGTGCTTCAGGCGGTCCATGGTCACGGCGCCGTACTTCAAGAGCTCCGTGCGTTCCGCGCCACCCCGCCGCACCAGGGCCCGGACGCGTGCGAGCAGCTCGTCAAACTTGAAGGGCTTGGTGAGATAGTCGTCGGCGCCCGCATCGAGCCCCCGCACCACATCCTCGGAAGCATCCCGGGCCGTGAGCATCAGGACCGGGGTCGCACGCCCTTCGGCCCGCAGCTCACTCGCGACTTGCAGACCGTTCTTCTTGGGCAGCATCATGTCCAGGAGAATCAGATCGTATTCGTTGACGTGCGCGAGCATCGTCGCCTGGTCACCATCTGGTGCCACGTCGACCGCGTAACCTTCTTCGCGCAGACCTTGCTCGATGAACCCCGCGACTTTCCGGTCGTCCTCCACCACCAGCACTTTCATCTCGTCTCCAATGGGACGTGCAGTGAGAGGATATCCGGGAGCTGGTGAGCGAATGCTAAAGAATCCATGAAGGAGCCTTCATACTCCCGCCGGCGCCAGCGGCAGAGTCAGCAGGAAGGTCGCCCCGCCGGGACCCGAACGCTCGACGATGAGCGCTCCACCCAGGACCTCCGCGAGTCGCCGGGACACCGGTAGGCCGAGGCCCGTCCCCAAGCCGGAATGCGGATCGAAGCGGAGAAAGGGCTCGAAAATGCCGTCCCGAATGGAGTCGGGCACGCCGGGACCCTGATCGGTCACCCGGAACTCGATGTTGCCGCTCGTGACAGAGACATTCGTCCGGACCGTCGTCCCCGGAGCAGTATGCCGGACCGCATTCGAGAGCAGGTTCACGAGAATCTGTTGTACCCGAACCTGATCGGTCGTGGGGTGCGTGAGGTCGGGCGCGCAGTCCGTCGCCAGCGTCACCTGTCGGGCCTCCGCTGAGAGCCGGATCGCCGCACAAGATCTCTCCACCACCTGGGCGGGATCGACCTCGCGCAGGACCGGCTTGACGCGTCCCGCGTCGAGCCGGGTCAGGTCCAGGAAGTTGTTCAAGAGCTCGATGGTCCGCTCGGCTCCTTCGTACACCTCGCGTGCCGCCTTCGGCACCGGCGCCCCATCCCGGCCCCGGACGAGCATCTCCGCCCAGCCAAACACGCCGGTCAATGCGTTGCGCAGCTCGTGGTTCATCATGGCGAAAAAGAGATCCCGCTGGCGCTGCATGCTCTGCACCTGCGAGAGCAGGCGCTCCCCGTCCTCACTCAGCCGGGCATTCTCGATGGCCACCCCGGCGGACTTGGCGAGCAGCTGGCCGATCGCCTCGTCCTCCTGGTCGAACTCGTCGGTGCCGATCTTGTCGGTCAGGTAGAGGTTACCGAACACCTTGCCGTCGCGGCCCAGGATCGGGACACCCAGGAAGGAGTGCATGGGCGGATGGTGCGCGGGGAATCCAGCAGAGTCGGCATGCTTCGTGATGTCCGGCACCCGAATGGGTTTGGGCTTCCGAATTACAACCCCCAGTACACCCTTGCCGGTCGGGAGGGCGCCGATCCGCTCCCGTTCCTTCGCCGTCATTCCGGACGTGACGAACTCGGAAAGCGATGCGCCATCGGGCGCCAGCACGCCCAGAGCGGCGTACCGGGCCCCGACGACCTCCCGGGCCACGTCCACCACCTTCTGGAGCACGGCGGCGAGCGTGTGCTGAGAAAAGATCTCGACCCCGGCCGAGAGGAGACGCACCAGGCGATCACGCACTCGGGCCGCGTCCGCGGCGCCGGTGCGCCGAGCGGCTGGTTTCGGGCGAGGGACTCTCTTCATGGATCTAAGTATGGAGTGTGAATGTCCCTTCATCGAGCCTTCATGAGTTCTCAGGGGCCGGAGCGACAGGTTGCTTGTGACCTTCACGCCTGCTTCCAAGAGGGATTCGCTCATGAAACGCTCGCCAGCAATGATCGCACTCGTGGCTGCCCTGGCCGTGACCGCCGCACCATCCGCCTGGGCTGGATCCCGCACGCCAAAGTCCCATGCGCATCCCGCGCCTCCGTCTGAGGCGGCACTTCGGACGTACGTCGCGGCCTACTCGAGTGCGACGCTCGGCACGACGCCGAGTTTCGCACGCCAGACTGGGCTCGCCTGCAGCGCCTGCCACACTCATTACCCGGAGCTCACGGCCATGGGACGGGCGTTCAAGCTCAACGGCTACGTCTTCCGCCGGGGAGGAGACTCGATCTCGGCACAGAATGCGTCGGGTGACCAGAGCCTGCTCCTGAATCTGGTGACACCCCTCTCCTTCATGCTCCAGACCTCCTATACCGTACTGCGGCGGTCCCAGCCCGGGACGCAGAACGGTGTCGTGTTCTTCCCGGACCAGCTCAGCCTGTTCACGGGTGGTGAAGTGACGCCCCATCTGGGCGGCTTCCTGCAAGTCACCTTCGATCCACAATCAGGGCAACTGGGCGTCGATAACGCCGACTTCCGGTACGCGACCCACTTGTCACTCCTGGGCCAGCGCTCGACCTTCGGGATCTCACTGAACAACAATCCCACGGTTCAGGATGTCTGGAACAGCACGCCGGCGTGGGGCTTCCCATACGGATCGTCGTCCGCAGCGCCGACGCCCGCGGCAGCAACCCTGATCGACGGTACCCTCGGCGGTCAGGTGGCCGGACTCACGGCCTACACCATGTGGGGTAGCTACCTCTATCTGGAGGGTGGGGCCTACCGGGCAGCTCCCCTGGGAACCCAGCGCCCACTCGACTCGATGGCCACGGGGGTCCTCGCGGGTGTCGCTCCCTATTGGCGGATCGCGCTGCCCAACACCATCGGCGGGAAATACTTGTCCGTTGGAGCGTACGGTCTGTCGTCCCGGGTGTATCCCGCTGGCGTGACGGGCCCGACCAACCGGTTTACCGATGTCGCGGCGGACGTGAGCTTCCTGTGGCCGATGGGCGAGAACAGCTTCACCACCGAAGCAACCTTCATTCATGAGTCGCAGCGGTGGAACGCCGGCGGATCGGCCAATGCGACCAACACGCTCAAGACCTTCCGCTTCGACCTGATGTATCACGTGGGCCACACGTACGCGTTCACCGCAGCGCCCTTCTTCACCAGCGGCACTACGGATACGCTTCTTTACGCGCCGACGCCCATGACCGGAAGCCGGATCGGGAGTCCGAACTCGAACGGCTTCATCGGCGAAGTGGACGTCATGCCCTGGCAGAACCTGCGTTTCCAGATGCAGTACGTCGCGTATGCGAAATTCAACGGCGCGGCGACCAACTATGATGGATCCGGTCGCAATGCCTCCGACAACAACACTCTCTACTTCCTGACCTGGATGCTCTTTTGAAAACTCACATCGGCCACTTCGTGATCCCCGCCCTATTGCTCGGCGCGATCCCACTCGCAGGACAGTCCCCCGCCAAGGTGGATCCGTCCTGGATGACCGTGAGGGCCGCGGACTCGACCGTCGAGTTCCGCGCAGTCGCCGGCCTGACTCCGGCGAATAGCGGCATGAACTTCGACGGGGCGGGGACCGGCGGGCTGACTCTTACCGTCCCGGTCGGCTGGCACGTCATCCTGCACTTCGCAAACAACGACGAGAACATGCCGCACTCCCTCATCGTGACCAAGTTCGAAAACCCGGTTCCCGTGACGCCGAGCGTAGCCGCTTTCGCGGGCGCCGCGAGCAAGGACGCGAGCCAGGGTGTGGGCGTCGGGTCGAAGCAGGACCTGCGCTTCAAAGCCAATCAGGCCGGGTCGTATCTGATCATCTGTGGGGTCCCTGGCCATGGCGCGGCCGGGATGTGGATCAAGCTGACGGTCAGCGCCTCGGCGCCGAAGCCGGCGGTAGCGTCGGGGCCCTGATCGTGTGAGGGTGCCCTGTCTTCATGGCGGGCCCGAAGGCAACCAGGTCAGGTCCGATTGGCCGTGGTGCGAGAATGTGACGGTCCCTGAGTCGACCGCGATCGCCCGACCGTTCATACGTACCTGGGCTGGGCTCTGGAACCGCCACACGATCGTGATTCGCGCCGGTTTCCCGGTGATCCGCAAGCCGCTCGCGGACGCCGCCAGACGCCTTCCCTCGAAATCGACGATCGACTTTGCCGGCCCCGGGTAGAGCTCGTACACCCGCCGGTCATCGAGCCTCGGCACCAGGGTCATCACGTCTTCTGGAATCTTCGGCAGAATCGCCCCGGCGCGGACGAACAACGGAATCCGGTCGAGCGGCACGTCGACCGTCCTATCCCTGGGTCCGGCCACGGGCGCGCCGGTCCAATAGTCGATCCAAACGCCAGCCGGAACGTGAATGGTGCGGCTCGTCCCCGCAGTGACGACCGGCGCCACCAGAAGATCGGGCCCGAACTCGTACTCATCGGTGGCGTTCCGGGCTGCCGAGTCCGACGGATACTCGAGCACCAGCGCCCGCATGACCGGCATCCCCGTCCGGTGGCTCTCCTGCGCCGCCGCATACCGGTACGGAAACAGGCTCATGTGCAGGCGCGAGTACTGCCGGAAGATGTCGAGCGCCTGCTGGCCATAGTCCCAGGGCCCCAGGTTGATACTCGAATGCACTTCCATCACGGGCGAGAACGCGGAGAACTCGGTCCACCGGACGAACACTGTGTCATCCCCCGGCGTGCGCTGGCTCTTTTCATAGCCGCCCAGATCCGAGGTCCACAGGGACACGCCGGAGAGCCCCGCATTGAGCCCCGCGATCACGACACTCGGCAGGCCGTTGTCCCGGCTGAAGTCGGCCTGGTTGTCGCCGGCCCAGATGAACGGAAGATCGTGACTCCCCACTGAGCCTGATCGGCTGAAGAGCACGCCGTCACCATGGAGGTCCCGGTCGATCAGGTGCTCCAGGGCGCGGTTGTAAAGAACGGAGTAGTGAGTCCGCAGGGACTCCGGGTACGCGATGAACGAGCCTTCCCCGCCATCGGCCTTGAAGGCGTCGGCCCCGCTGTGAATCGCCTGCCGCACCTGATTCTGCCACCAGCTGACCGCCGCTGGGTTGCCGAAATCGATCAGCCCGCCCTTCCCCTTCCACCACGTCGCGAGGTAGACGCCGCCGGTCGAATCCTTCAGGAAGTAGCCGTGCTTCGCCGCCTCGTCGTAGTTCGAGGCCTCGGTTTCAGGAATCTTCCCGACCAGCTCGGGCTCCGGTGCCCTGATGGTCTCCTCATTGATGAAGGCGGTCAGCCAGAGGCAGAGCTTGAACCCCTGGTCGTGAACGTGCTTGATCATCGCCTCAGGATCGGTGAATTGGAGGCGATTCATCACGAAGGTGTTGTAGTTGGTGGCCCAGGGACTGTCGAGCACCAGCACGTCGCCGGGAATGCCGAGCTGGCGGTACCGGTCCACGTCCTCGTACACGGCCGCCATGTCCGGATGCCAGTTCCGGCTTTTCCAGGGTGCGAAGGCCCAGTACGGGGGGAGCTTCGGGCGCCCAACCATTCCCGTGAAGCGCTCGAGAATGGCGGGAAACCCGGGGCCCTCGAAGATGAGGATCCGGAGCCGGGAGTCCCGGAACCGCACCACGAACTCCCCTGGCGCGGTCCTCCCCAGATCGAACGACGCCTCGGCGTAGGTGTCGAGCCAGAGGCCGTAGCCCTGCAAGGACATAAAGAAGGGGATGGGGACGTAGGTCGCCGTGCCCTTCGGCCCGGGGGTATCGCTCGACCGATTCACGATCACCTGCCCCGTCTGATCGAGCGTGTTGTACCGCTCGCCGAACCCAAACACCGGGGCATGCTCCTGAAAGCGAAACTCCCAGTTGGCGGGGGCGCGCGCCGAGATCGAGATCTCTCTGACCCCGCTCGCCACCTGGCGCACGTGGATGGCGGACTTGGGGACGACGACCCCGTTCTTGGTGAACGACTCGAAGGTGGGGACCTGCGCCGAGCCGCTCTGGAGAGCCACCAGGACGAGGAACAGCATCAGAGCCTGATCTTGAACGCGTATCGCCCGACCACCGCCGCCCCGGCGATCACCAGCAGCTGCACGGTGACCTCCCCGGGGATCTCCCCGAAATCGGGGTGCTGCCAGCGGGTCTCCGGCCCCTTGGGGTCCTGCGCGCGGGCCAGCGCCGCCACCGGCAGATAGCAGAGCACGCAGACCAACGCCGTGGCTGCCGCCAGCTTCCCGAGACGCACCGTGATCTTTGCCAGTCCCTCGAGGCCCAGTCTCTCCGCGAGCGACCTCCCCCCATGGGTCTCCGGATGCGCCGCGCCCCGCCGCCAGCGGCGGATGACGTTCGCGATCCAATCCCAGTTGATGGCGACGTGGAGGCCGAGGATGGCGAGGGTCCCGTCAGCGACCAGCGAGTGGAGCTGTTTCCACAGCTTCACCTCGCTCGACACCAGGCCCAGCGACGGGAGCACAAAGCGTGAGATCAGGATTCCGGAGAAGATGGTGAATACCATCGTGATGTAGAGCGAGGCGTTGAGCCAGGTGTTGATGCGATGCCGGCGGCTATTGCCGGCGTACCGGCGGAGGGCGCCGACGATCCAGCGCCAATTGACCAGAAGATGAAAAAGGAGAAGGACAGCAAGCCCGATGCTGATCCACTCGTGTCCCCAGAGCCCGGTGGTCTCAGGCTCCTGGAGCAGCGCAAAAGTCAGGAGGAGAACGAGGTCCAGCCAGAACAGAAAGCTCGCTCGGCGCATGACCCAATGTACGCTTCAAGGGGTCTACATGATGGCCTCGAGCGGGCACGTGAATCCGGGCAAGATGTCCTCGCCCTGGAGCGACCCATCCGTGCCGATGAACTCCTCGGTGCCGTCGGACCGGTAGACATGGGTCGTCTGACGCCGGGGATCCACCACCCACACGACGTGTGTGCCCGCGGCCAGCCACTGTCCCGCACGCTGCTGGATCTCCCGGGTGCGGTCCTCGGGGCTCAGGACGTCGACCACGAGATCCGGGGCCAACTCCGGAAACCCCTGAGTTTTCGGGTGCGGCACGCGGCCCGGCCTGATGTACGCGATGTCTGGTGACCGGACCGTGTCGGGTCCCTTCGCGAGCGTGAACCCCGTCGCCCCGGCGATCAACTGTCCGGCCTCTGGCACATCCCGCAAATGAAGGACGAGGCGAGCGGTGAGGTTCATGGTCACCCGGCCATGCACGTACCCGGCGGGCTCACGCACCATGGCCACGCCTTCCACCAATTCGATGCGCTTGCTGGGGATATGGAGCTTGAGGAGCTCGTCGGCGGTCATCCCGAAGCCTACAGCCCCCCTGTCAACGGAGAGTCAACCGTCGACTACTCCGGGGGCGAGAGGGGTCCCGGAGCGATGATCGTGATGGTGACGGCGTCGGCGACCGAGAGGATGGAATGGGAGTGGAAGGTGTGTCCCTGGAAACTCGCGCCGACGGTGGTGCCGCCGGGAGGAGCATTGAAAACGAAGAACTCCGATTGATACGCGTAGGGCGAGGAGCTGGGACTGGTGGTGACGGTGGCCCCCGTCACAGCCGCTCCCGTGCAGTCGACCGCCAGGAGACCGAGAGCGCCATTGCCCGCGACTTGCGTCGCCCCCGCCATGCCCGCAAGGATCCCGAACTCGCCGGACGTAACGACTGGGACTGAGATGATCGCGTTGGCGGGCAAGGGCGCCGAGGGGTAGGCGTAGGTGTCGATGTATCCGGACTTGGAGGCCTTGAGGTAGCCGTCGAGCGGAGTGCCTCCTGTCGACACGCTCATGCTGAAGGCGCCCCCCGCGTCGGTGGTCGCGCTGTCGATCGCCCCCGCCGTCCCCGTCTTGAAGGCGTAGACGCGCGCGCCGGCCAGCGGCCCGTTGATGAAGTCGGCCACGGTCCCCGAGACGGTGATCGAGGCAGGTGCGCTAGTCGGGTAGGCTTGCCCGAGGCACTCGTAGCCGGTTGGCTTGGGTGCGGTCGTCGACTTGCTGCAGGCCATCGCCAAGAAGGCGCCTAGCAGGACGGGAGTCAGGGTGCGCATCTGGAGAACTTGGAGGCCGGGCGGCATTCGCGGGAGTCTTGCCGTTCGGTTTGCGCGGCGCTTAGTTAGCCGTTCAGCCTCGAGTGGACCCGTGGCCAAGACGCGGAAGGGCAGGCCCAAGCGACCCGTCAGGCAGCGCGGAACGACCTCCCGCGCCGACCTGGACGTGCGTGTGCTGGAGCAAATCTCCGCCGGCGTCCCCTTGAGCCACGTCCTCGAAACCATCTGCCTCGGCATGGAGTCCATGGCGGAGGGCATGCGCGCGTCGGTCCTGCTGCTCGAGGACGGGGTGCGCGTCCGTCATGGCGCCGC
The DNA here is from genome assembly GCA_036270745.1 of Gemmatimonadales bacterium. Classification (GTDB taxonomy): domain Bacteria; phylum Gemmatimonadota; class Gemmatimonadetes; order Gemmatimonadales; family GWC2-71-9; genus 40CM-2-70-7. Next base: position 8,833 of record DATBBZ010000193.1, read on the forward strand.
CCCGCACCTTCCCGCCGAGTGGACCACCTGGATCGACGGCCGGACCATCGGCCCGAACGAAGGCTCCTGCGGCACCGCCGCGTTCCGGAAACAGCCGGTCGTCGCCACCGACATCGCGACCGATCCCCGGTGGGTGAAGTACAAGGACGCCGCGCTCAAGCACGGCCTTCGCTCAGGCTGGTCCATCCCGTTTTTCGACGGCGACGGCAACGTCCTTGGTACCTTCGCGATGTACTACGACCGGCCCCGCTCCCCGACCGTGACCCAGCTGGGACTCGCGGAACATGCGGGTCACCTCGCGTCGGTCGCGGTGCAGCGGCACCGGGCGCAGGCCGCGGTCGCCGAGTCGGAGGAGACGGCGCGGCTGATCATCGACCAGGCGCTCGATGCGAACGTGGTGATGGACGCCGGCGGCCTGGTGCGGGGATGGAATGCCCGGGCGACCGCGATGTTCGGATGGACCGCGGAGGAGGCGACCGGCAAACTCCTGGCCGAGCTGATCATTCCGAACCGGCTGCGCCGCGAGCATCAGAATGGGCTCACCCGGATCGCCGAAACCGGACGCGGCACGATCATCGGCCGGCGGGTGGAGATGCCCGCCGTGCACCGCGACGGCCGGGAGCTGCGGGTGGTGCTGGCCATCACGCGCATCCGCCGCGGCGACCAGACAATGTTCAGCGCGTTCATCGAAGACGTCACGGAGTCCCACCGGACCGCCGCCGCTCTGCGCGAGAGCGAACGGCACCTCGCGCTCATCTACGACCACGTCGCCGACGTCCTCTTCGAGCTCCAGGTGGACGACGGCGGCTACCGGTTCATTTCCGTCAACCCGGCGTTCCTGTCCGTCACGGGACTCGCTCGCCAAGACATCCTCGGAAAGTACGTGCACGAGCTCCTCCCCGAGCCGTCGCGTTCCCTCGCCACCGCCAAGTACGAAGAGGCCCTGCGCACCCGCAGCACGGTGCGCTGGGAAGAGCTGACCAACTTCCCCGCGGGTCCCCGACTCGGCGAAGTGACCGTGACACCGGTCTTCGGCTCCCAGAACCGGCCGACGGTCCTGATCGGCTCCGTGCGCGACCTCACCGCCCGGCGGCAGATGGAGAACGAAGTCCGCCAGCTCCAGAAGCTGGAAGCGATCGGCCGTCTGTCCGGAGGCATCGCGCACGACTTCAACAACATCCTCGCCGTCATCCTTGGCGTCGGGAACATGCTGCTGAAGGATGTCACGGACACGGATCTTAGAAACCAACTCGAGGAAATCCTGGAAGCGGGCCGGCGCGGCGCCACGCTCACCCGCCAGTTCCTCGCCTTCGCCCGGAAGCAGGTGCTGCAGCCGCAGCCCCTCGACTTGAGCGCCACCGTCAACGAGCTCTCCGGCATCTTGAAGCGCCTGCTCCGCGCCGACATCACCTTGGAGCTCCGCCTCGCCGATCACCCAGGCACGATCATGGGAGATCCCAGCCAGATCGAGCAGGTCCTGTTGAACCTGGTCGTGAACGCGCGCGACGCGATGCCCGGCGGCGGCACCCTCATCATCGAGACGGCAGACCTAGACTTGGATGAGATCACCGCCGCCCAGCTGGTGGCGACCCCGGGACCGACGGTCCGCCTGACGGTGATGGATACGGGCGCGGGGATGACCGACGAGACCAAACGCCGGCTCTTCGAGCCCTTCTTCACCACCAAGGAAGCCGGCAAAGGCACGGGACTCGGCCTCGCCACCGTCTACGGGATCGTGAAGCAATCGGGGGGCGCCATCGACGTGGAGAGTGCGCCGGGCAAAGGGGCGTCCTTCAAGCTGTATTTCCCTCGCTCCACCGAGAGGCCGGGGCGGAAGCCGGAGCGCACGGCGCACCGGGATTCCTGGGGCCGCGGCCTCGAGGGATTGAAGATTCTGCTGGTAGAAGACGAACCGGCCCTGCGCAGCGCGTTTTCGCGGATGCTCACCCGTCTCAAGTGCCGGGTGACGGTCGCCGCGAACGGGGCCGACGCGCTCGAAGCCGTCGAGCGCGACGACGTCAAGCCCGACTTGCTCATCACCGACACGGTCATTCCGGGGATCAGCGGGAACGAGCTCGCGCGACGCCTCACGAGCGCCTTGCCCAAGCTCAAAGTGCTGCGGATGTCAGGCTATGCCGATCCCGAGATCAGCCAGGCGGAGTCGACGGAGTCGCTGGGACCATTCCTGCAGAAACCGTTCACCCTGCCCGAGCTGACACAGGCGGTCCAACAGACCATGGACGGCTAGGACGGCCCAGCCTTCCGGCCGCGAACCAGGTCGCGAAACACGTCCCGCCCGGTCCCGCGGGCGGGATCGTTGCTCCGGGCCTGGGCCAGCCGGTCCAGGAGCTCCGACTCGAGGGCCGGCCCCTCCGGACCGGCCAGGTCGATGGCCCGGGCCGCGTATCTCAGGATTTGTACCGCCTCGAGTCCCGCGATGTCGTCGAAAAACCACCCGCAGGACGTGAACATCCGCAGCGCGTATTTCTCGAGCTCGAGGAGCGGCGGGCGCTCCCGGTCGATGCGGCCGACCACCTCACCGTACCGGTCACGAGCCTCCCACGGATTCCCCTTGTACTCGCGCCCGAAGATCTCGTGAATGCGGTCCGCCAGGTGGTTCAATCCGTCGCGAAGAGGCGTGCGCCATTCCTGCTGGGACGGCCGGTCGAGCGCCATCTTGCAGCCGCAATTGGAGCGCCAGCGCTCGACGCCATGGACACAGCTCCACGACGTGGGTGCGACCAGCTTCACATCTCGGGTCACCGGGTGCCGCGCCAAGTACGTCGAATAATTCTCGAGCGTGATTTCGGGCCGGGCCCTGAGTCTCGCGATCGCCGCCGCTAACACCCGATCGCCACCCTTCTTGTGATGTCCGTACGTCTCCCCATCGGTCGCGATCGTCACGAGGTCCGCCTCATGGTTCGCCAATTGATCGGCCCACACCCTCGCATCGTTCAGCGACTCGCCGAACGCCACACCCTGCGCCAGGCCGCCATCGTACGGGAAGAGGACGATGCTCCTGCCGCCCGAGGTCCGGAATCGCCCCGGAGCGCCAGGGGGCGGTGCCCCCGCGACTTGATGGGGGGCGAGGACCGTGAACTGAATCCCCTCGAGTGCCAGGACATCCAGCGTCTCTTCGTCGACGGCGGTCTCCGGCAACCACATCCCTTCGGGCGTGCGGTCGAAGCGCCGGCGGAAGTCGGCGATCCCCCAGCGGACCTCGGTGACCTTGTCGCGTCGCGTCGTCAGGGGGAGGATGACGTGGTGGTAGGGCTGGGCGACGGCGTTGCCCGTCGTGCGGTCGGCGGCGATGACGCCGGCGTACGTCTGAGGTGCGTTCCGCTCGAGCCATTCGAACAACGTCGACCCGAAATCGAAGCTGATTCCGGCCAGCGCGCCGTTCGCGACGAGCGGGCCGTAGCATTCGTGCTCGATGCGCTCGTTCCAATCGTGGAAGGGCGCGGCCGAAGGCTCCGCGAGCACCCGGTCGACCCACGGATCTTCGCGGGGGGGCTGGTAGAAATGCCCGTGGACAACGACCGATTTCACGACTGCAGAACTTCCGCGACCGACTCGAGGATATTGGGAAAGAGGTGGTCGCGCTTCGCCAGCTCGGCGGCGAGCCGCGGGCCCTCCGGCGCGGAGCCCCCGCCCGGCGTCATGGCCTCGATCAGCCGCTCAGCGTCACCGCAGTGCAGCTTGAAGCGCTTCTCCGCATAGTCCGGCACGGCGCCCGTCGAAATCATGAACTGCCAGTCGGACGACTGCGCGAGCACCAGCTCCCGCGCCGCCTGCGCGAGGACCGGGCGCTGCTCGGCGTTCCGCAGTGCCTTGGGCGCGACTTTCCAGAATGACTCCTCGAGGTGCGCCAGCCGGGGCCAGGTCCAGTTGGTCAGATCATTCCGCCACATCGTGTGGTCCCCATTCACGCCCCACGACCCCTCGACCAGTTGAATCGCGACGCGCGGCGGATGCCCGCCCAGGTGCTTCGAGGCGGTCACCGGCTTCACATGCTTCTGCCTCTTCAGGGCCCGGTACATGTCGCCGATGAAATCCACACCCTCGTGCCACCAGTGCCCGAAGAGCTCGGTGTCGAAGGGCGCGGTGACCAACCCTTCCCCCCGCTTGGCGCGCTCCGAGATGCCGGTCAGGAGCTCGGTGAAATGCCGCGCGTGTTCGGTCGCGCGACCGAGCGCGGCACCGGGGTCGTACGCGGTCTTCGCGCCCAGATCCACGCCCGGCCCCGTCACGCGCCAGAACTTGAGTCCCCCCGGCCACCGGATCTTGTGGAACTCGAGGTACTGAGCGTCACCGGGATACCCCAGGTCCCGGCTCCAGACCTGCCGCGACGATTGGGGATCACGGACGAGTGCCGAGACCCGTTTCTTGGAAACGCGATACGCGCGATACGGCGTGTGCTCGATCTTCGAATGGAACGGGTGCGCCGTTCCGTGCCGCTCCGCATCGAAGCGCTCGGCGCCCAGGGGGATGTCGTAGTCGACGCCGAGGGGCATGCCGGCGTGGGCGAGATGGGCGTCGACGAAGAAAAAGCGGAACCCAGCATCCGCCAGATGATCTTCGATTCCCGGCCGCCGGCCCTTCTTGGGCCGGTACGCGCACTCGGGAAGCCAGCACCCCGCGGGCGCTTTGCCGAAGAGCCGTTTGTGCTCACTCTGTCCGATCGCGAGCTGAAGCTGGATGCTCTCGTCGCGGGCGAGAAGCGGGAGATAGCCGTGGGTCGCCGCGGAGCCGATGATTTCCAGACGTCCGGCGTCTTGTAACTCCCGAAAGGCCCCGACCAGGTCGCCATCCACACCTTCGAAGAGGCGCCGCAGACGGGTGAACCGGGTCTTCCAGTAGTCGACCAGCGGAAGCAACGACGTATCGCCGGTCTTGGCGAGGGACGCCGGGGCCTCCTGGCACGCGGTCTCCCGCTGGGTCATGAAGGTGTCGAATTCCTTCCGGAAGTCGTCACTCGTCAGCTGATTGGCCAGCACGGGGGTGAAGCCGATCGTCACCGGGGACGGGACCTTTTCCTTCTCGAGCGCTCGCAGCTGCTCGAGGAGCGGGAGGTACGTGTCGATCGCCGCCTCGCAGAGCCAGTCGGAGCCGTGTGGCCACCGTCCGTGATTGAGCACGTACGGCAAGTGACTATGCAGGGCGAGTACGAACTCCATCACAGAGCTCCCGCGCGGTGCTTCAATGCCATCCGGTAGATCTCCTGGTAGCGGTCGGACGCGCCACCCCAACCGAAGGGCAGATCCATGGAACGCTTGACCATCGCGCTCCAGACGCGCTTGTCGCGGTACGCGGCGAGTGCCCGCTCGACGCCCGCTTCGAGCGCCACGGACGTGTATTCGGTGAAGAGGAATCCGGTGCGGCCATCCTCGATGCTGTCCCGCAGACCACCCACCCCCCGGGCCACCGGGATGGCGCCATAGCGCTGGGCGCGCATCTGCGTGAGCCCGCACGACTCGTAAAGCGACGGCATGAGCAGGAGATCCGCACCGGCGAGGAGGCCGTGCTCCAGGTGATCCGTAAACGCGAACTCAACGGCCACGCGATCGGGTGAGTGATCCGCGTGCGCCGCGAGCAGGTCGTGGTAGCGACGCTCCCCGGCGCCCAGGAAGATGAATTGGGCGTCAGGATGATGGAGGAGGTCGCCGTCGAGGACGAGGTCCAGCCCCTTCTGGGAGACGAGACGCGCGCTCATCGCAAAGAGCGGAAGGTCAGGGTCTTCGGTCAGTCCGTACGCATGCTGGAGCGCGGCCTTGCAGGCGCGCTTCCCGGCCCGGTCCCCCGACGAGAAGTGGCTGGGGACCGCGGGGTCGACTTCCGGATTCCATTGCTCCGCGTCGATGCCGTTCAGCACCCCACCCAGGCGATCTCCCAATCCGCTGAACACTTCCTGGAGCCCGAACCCGCCTTCGGGCGTGCGGAGCTCCCGGGCGTGCGTGGGAGACACCGTGACCGCGGCGTTGGTGAACGCGAGCCCACCTTTTAGGAAGTTCATCTTTCCATACCACTCGAACACGCGCCAGTCGAACAGCTCGGGCGGAAGCCCCAGGTCGGTTACCGTCTCGGGCGGGTAGTGGCCCTGAAATCCCGCGTTGTGGACGGAGAGAATGGTGGCCAGGTCACGAAAGAAAGGCCGGTCCCCATAGCGGGTGCGCAGATAGACGATGGCGAGCGCCGTATGCCAGTCGTGCGCGTGCAGGACCTTCGCCTCCGGCGCGATCTGCGGCAGCGCGGCGATGGCCGCCAGCGAGAAGAACGCGAATCGCCTGGCGTTGTCGGGATAGTCCGCGCCGTCCCCATAGATGGCGGCGCGATCGAAATAGTCGGGATGCTCGATTAAGTAGACGCTGGGTCCGGAGTCCGCGGGGAGCCGATAGAGCCAGCCCTCCTCGGTACGCGAACCGAAGGTCACCTGGAACGACTGCCCGACGCGCTCCAGCACGGGCACTTTCTCCCGTACCATCCGGTAGAGCGGCATCACGACCGCCGTGGCAACCCCACTCTGCGCCTGGTACGTCGCGAGCCCGTTCACCGCCTCGCCCAGCCCGCCCGTCCGCGCCAGCGGCCAATACTCGGCCGTCAGGTGCACGACGCCGGGAGGCGCCTCGGGCGCAGGCCGCTGCCGCGGTTCGGCGCGGCGCCTCGCGCGGCGAGCGTCCACGGGGGCGGCCACGCGGGTCACCCCGCCGCCACGGGATCGACGTCCACGAAGCCCTCGCTCATCGCCGGGAGGTAGTACCCGCCGACATACTCGCGGACCATCCGGCGCGCCGTGAATCCCTGACCGCCGACGTGCAACGCGTGCTTCATCCGATCGACCCACCCTCGCGGGATGCCCTGTTCGTCGCGGGCGTAGAACAACGGTACCACCTCTGATTCCAGCAGGCGATAGAGCTGATCGGCGTCGGCGGCATCCACATCGCCGGCTTCCGGCGCGGGTGGAATGACCCACCCGTTGCGCCCGTTGTACGCTTCCGCCCACCACCCATCGTACGTGCTGAGCTGGGGGACCCCGTTCAGGGCCGCCTTCATGCCGCTGGTCCCCGACGCCTCCAACGG
>DATBBZ010000194.1:0-4632 GCA_036270745.1 Gemmatimonadales bacterium
GATTGGCTCTCTTCATCCAAGCGATGGCGGCACCGAAGATGGGGGGGTATACGAGGGCGGTAGCAGCTACCGGGATCCAGGGGTGTGGACCAAGCTGGGACGGATCCCAAACGGCCACGGCAGCGAGTGCCAGGGCTGTCACTCCCGTAATGGTGCCGGCGGCGATCAGGCTTCTCCCGAGACGGCGGCGCCCGTTCGCGGCGCAAGGCTCGCAGATCAAGTGGCCCTGCTCGAGCGATGGACCGGCTGAGGCACCGGGAGCGTACAGAGGTCCCCCACAGCGCCCACATTGGTCCTCCTTGTTGCGGCGAACCGCTCGCGACGCGCGAAGTATCGCGAGCGAGACCAGGCTGGCGGGGAGCGCTACAAGGGTCGTCAGAAAGAGAGGGTCGATGCCCAGCATAAGTCCCCCGTTCGGAACGCCAAAAGAACCGTGCTTAAGGGGCTATGGCGATACCAGAAGCTTAGGTGTCGGCGAGAATCGCGAAAGAGGCGCGGGACCAGGCGTGCCTGACACCACCGGAGCCGCCGCGGCGTACGATCAACACATGAAAGCATACCGCCTGAACGTCCGTCTGATTACGGCGACCGCGCTGCTCCTCCTCGCCGCGTGCGCCCGCACCGAGACCTACGGCTTCGTCGCCGTCCTGGGCAACGATACCACCTCGGTCGAGCGCGTGACGCGTACCGGCCATCGGATCGTGGGTGATGCGATCGGCCGATCCCCGGCGGTTACGCGACGGCACTGGGAAGCCAAGCTGGGGCCGAACGGGGTCATCCAAAGCTGGTCCATGGATACCTACATCCCGAACGCGCCGCCTGACGATCAGCGGATCCACCACACCGCGGCCTTTTCGGATCGCGCGACGTCGTTCACGCGCCGCACCTCGGCGGGCGATCACTCGTGGGCGTATCAGAAGACCTACCCGGAAACCGTTCCGTGGAACGCGTTCGTCTATGCCACCTGGGAGCTGCTGCTGGATGCGGCCCGCCGTCAACCGGACATGACGCACGCCCGGATCGGCCAGTACTTCTTCGAGGGTTGGGACGAGGGTCACGTGGGCTATTCCGACATCGAACGCAATCCCGACGGCTCCTACGCGATCTCAAGCACCGGTCTGGCAGGCACGGGCACCGCGCGCGTAGATACGAACGGCCGCCTGGTCTCGTACTCGGGGCAGGGCACGACCTACAAGCAGGAAGTCCGTCGCATCACGAACGTCCCGGACCTCGACGCCATCGCGGCGCGGTTCGCGGCCGACGAGCAGCGCACCGGACTCGCCCGGTCCCTCAGCCCCCGCGCCACCGTTAGCGCGACCGTTGGGAAGGCCTCGCTGACGATCGATTACGGTCGGCCTGCCCGGCGGGGCCGGACCCTCGTGGGGGACCTGCTTCCATATGATGAGGTCTGGCGAACCGGTGCGAACGCGGCCACACAGCTGACCGTCTCGGCGCCCGTGGTGCTCGCTGGTGTCGCCCTGCGTCCGGGGACCTACACCCTCTGGACCCTGCCCACACGGAAGGGTGTGTCGCTTATCATAAACGGTCAGTCCGGCCAGTGGGGGACGGAGTATGACGCCGGCCAGGATGTCGCGCGCCGGCCCATGACGGTGGATTCGGTGCCCGGGAACGTGGAACTGTTCACCATTCGCGTCGACGGACCTCCGTCCGGTGGCCACGATGGCGTCTCTCGTCTGACAATGGAGTGGGGCACGTTCCGGTGGAGCGCACCGATCCGTGCCGGGGCAGGTCGTTAGGGTGCCGCGAATTGTTGATCCCTGAGGCTGTCGCCCTCCTCCAAGACGCGATTCCTCGCGGCCCGGCCGTATGGGCCGACCTCGGCGCCGGAAAAGGAACGTTCACCCGGGCGCTCGGACAACTCCTCGGCCCAGGGTGCCGAATCTATGCGGTCGACCGCGACCCCGACGCCGTGGCTGCACTCAAGCGGCTCGCCATCGAACCCCAAGTTGATGTCGTCCCGGTGCTGGCTGACCTCGCCGGCCCGCTTGAGCTCCCCGGCCCGCCCGCTGATGGGTGGGACGGTATGCTGCTCGCCAACGCACTGCACTTTGTTCCGCGCGCCGAGGCGGTGCTCACGACGCTCGTGCGCCAGGTACGCGTAGGTGGAAGGGTTGTGGTTCTCGAGTATGACCGGCGCGCGGCATCGCGATGGGTCCCGAACCCCATCACACCAGACCGTCTCCTGGAGCTCGCCGCCGGCGCCGGGCTATCGACTCCCGTCATTACTGCCCGACGACCCTCGTCCTTCGGTGGGGAACTGTATGTGGCAGCTGCCGATCGCGTGCGATAGACTTACACGCTACGATCTCAGAGGCGTCCCGTCATCCTGAGCGCCGAAGGCGCGAAGGACCTGTTTTTTGGGGGCCCCTTGGCTCTCGCACTCGGTGAGAGACGCCCCTAGGTTTTCCTGATGCCCCTCACCGTCGGCCAAACGGCCCGCCGCTCTCTCCAGCTCACGGCAGAACACGTCCGCAAGTACGCGGAGATCTCCGGCGACCGCAATCCGCTCCACTTCGACGAAGCGTTCGTGAAAAGGACCAAGTTCGGCCGCCTGGTGGTGCAGGGAGGTCTCACCACCGGACTCTTGCACGCCCTCGTGGCGATGGACCTGCCCGGACCCGGCACCGTGTTCCTGAGCCAGAATTGGAAGTTCACGGCTCCCGTCTTCATCGGCGATACGATCACCGCCGAAGCCACGGTCCTCAACGTCCACCCCTCGAAACCGGTCACGCAGCTCGCGATCAAGGTCTGGCGCGACGGCGGAGAGACGGTGCTCGAGGGCGAGGCGTGGTGCTACCAGTTCACGCCGTCCCCGAAATAAGTTTCCGCGTAGCGTCCACGCTCCACCGGGAATCGCGAGCGCATGAATCGCGATGCCCCCGCGCAACTGTGACACACTGACACTTCTTGACGCGGCCACCGGGATTTTGTTGCGTAGCAGTGTTCGATGCGCAACGCGGTACTGGTGGTCGCGATCCGCTCTCCCTCCTGTTGGTTCCCGCCGCATCACGCTTCGGGACGTGCTCTTCCTGCGGGCGGCATCGCGCTCACCGCCAACCTGGAGGGCACTCACACATGATCGGGTTTTTGCTGAGAGGCCGGTCCGCCGGCGTGTTCACGACGATGACGCTGATGGCGTTCGCGTCGGTGCACGCGCAGATCGGCGTAGTCGCGGGCACAGTGAAGGACGACGCCGGCGCGCCCGTGGTGTCGGCGGAGGTAAGCATCCCGGCTCTACACCGGAGCGTCGCGACCTCCGCTACGGGCGCGTACGAGCTCACCGGAATCCCCGACGGGCGTCAGGCCATCCGGGTCCGGCTGATCGGGTACCGCTCGGTGATCGACACGGTCGACGTAACCAGCGGGGCGCGGGTGACTCACGACTTTGCGCTCACCCGGGATCCGCTGAATCTCGAAGCCATCGTGGTAACCGGGACGGAAACGCCTCGTACCCGGCTCGAGACCAGCAACGCGACGACCGTGCTCTCGCCCAGCGATCTCACCCAGGTCGCTCCCCGGAGTACGACGGAAGCGCTCCGGTACGTCCCCGGGTTCACCCGCATCGAAAGCTCCGGCGGGGAGGTGAACGAAAACATCGGGATGCGCGGCATCCTGGGTGTCGAGTACGTGATGTTCATGGAAGACGGGCTCCCGGTGTTCCCCACCATGCACACGTTCTTCATGAACGCCGACAACCTGTTCCGGATGGACGAAAACATTTCTCGGATAGAGGTGGTCCGGGGAGCTGGATCGGCGCTCTTCGGCTCGAATACGCCGGGGGCGATCATCAACATCATCAACAAGACCGGGGGCTCCACCCTGCAAGGAGACATGAAGGCCTACGGCGGCACCGGCGGCCTGGCCCGGTACGACTTCAACGCCAACGGTCCCATTGGCTCGGACTGGACCTTCAATGCCGGCGGGTTCTATCGCTACGACCGCGGGGTCCGGGATCCCGGCTTCCCGGGAACGGACGGCGGGCAGTTCAAAGCGTCACTGACGCGGAACTTCGACAACGGGTTCTTCCGGACGTCGCTGAAGATCATCAACGACCGGAACCAGTTCATTCTCGACTTGCCGTACCTGTACCCCGACTCCACCAACCTGACCAAGTTCCAGCGAGTTCCCGGGTTCTCGGCCACTGGATCGATGAACACCAATGAAGGGAACGGCATCTCGGTCCCCACGCCGGACGGCCAGCTCACCCTGCCACTGCAGAACGGGCTTCTCACCCACGCGTATTGGCTGACCGCCGATGCGGGGTTCAACCTGGCGAACGGGTGGAACATCGAGAACGCGGCGCAGTTGATGTCGAATCACCAGGAGTGGAACGCCATCGTGCCGTTCGATGTGATGGACACGGGCACGGCGGTCAACCAGTACCTGACGCAGTACTGGGGTTCGTACTACCAGGGCATCCTGCAGAGACGCGGGACGATTCCCGGGAACGCCGACAGTCTCCACATCTCGGTGCAGCCTGGCTACCACTACCACATGACCTACCCGAACGCGCTCAGTCCCAGCGGCGCTCCCCTCGCCTACAGCGCGGCGAACGGTCTGCTGTCGCCCGGCGGTGAGTGGCACGTGAACAAACCCCTCGGCGCCTTCCAG
>DATBBZ010000195.1:0-2767 GCA_036270745.1 Gemmatimonadales bacterium
CAGGCTCACGCCCTTGGAGTTGGCGTACCGGGCGACTTCGGCGAGGTCGTAATCAGGATTGGCCTGGGTGAACGAGAACCCACCGCGGTTCTTTATCCAGTCGCCGTCCCAGCCGACGTTCCAGCCTTCGACCAGCACGCCGCCGAAGCCATTGGCCGCCGCGAAATCGATGTATTCCTTGGCGCGGGCGGTGGTGGCGCCATGCTTGGCGCCCGTCGCCCATGAGTACAGCCCCAGGTGCATGCCCCACCAGATGCCGACGTACTTCATCGGTTTGATCCACGATGTCGAGGGCAGGACGTTGGGGGGATTGAGATTGAGGCCCAGGACGGAGGGTGCCAGCCGGGTGACGGAGTCGGCAACCTGGATCGTGCGCCACGGCGTGTGGAAGGGGGTGGTCCCTCGAACCTTGATGCCGTCATGCATGGGCGCGAGGGCGGCCTTCAAGGTCCTGCCTTCCATCCGGGGACCGGCCAGGAACATCCGGGCGTAGTCCTCGAGGTCGGCCTCGTGAATCACCATCACGGTGTGGCCGTCCGTGTTCTCGACGGTGAGTGGCGTCTGCACGGAGTCGATCACGCTGAGCGGCGAGGACGAGAAGAGAAACTCCGAACGATCGAGTCGCGGCCGGTTGGAGGGAATCCACCAGGCCTTCCCGTTGTCCGCGAGCGTGAACTCCGTCAGCTCGTCCGCAATGGCGAACGCGCCCAGCGCCGGCTGGTCGGGGAACTCGTAGCGGAAGCCGACCCCGTCATCGAAGGCCCGGACGCGGACGACGAACCGGCGATTCGGTGCTCTGGTCTCCGTGACCGACACGGCTACTTCATTGTAGTGCTCGCGGACGTGGGCCAGCTCGCCCCAGGGTTGGGTCCAGATCTCGTCGTGCGTCGCGCGTGCGGTGTCGGTGATCGTGAGCGACTCGCGAAGCGCGGGCTGGCCCACGAACTGCATGCCCAACAGGGACGGTTGAATCAGGGGCTGGCCGTTGCGGGACAGGGAGTACCGCAGGCGGCCGCTGTCGATTTGGAGGGTGACGAGGGTTTTGGCGTCGGGGGACGCAATGCGCACCTGGGCGGACACGGCGGGTGCGGCTAGTGTGAGCAATAAGAGGAGTTTAAGCATGGCGAGAAACTAGGGTTGGTTCCTATCTAGGGCTAGAACCGGACGAGCCGCGGGTCCCGCAGTCCGCCTCTGTGCGCTCTAGAGAATCGATGCCAGGGGTTGTCCGGCAGCGCACAGGAGCGGACGGAGGGACTCACGGCTCGGCCGGTTATAGCCGGAGACCGGTAGAACCCGGAAAGCAGAGGACCCCTCCGCCCGCTCCTGTGCGCTGCTTAGCACGCCCCTGCATCGAGCCTTGGGGCGCACAGAGGCGGGCTCCGGGATCCACTGCTTTCCGGGTTCTGTTCTGTCCCCAAGTTCCCAGTAGATTCCCCACCATGCGAAAAACGCTACTGCTTTCCCTCGCGCTTCCCGTTGCAACGCTCACCGCCCAAACCGCGCCCGACACGTCGTGGGTCACTCGGAGCGCGATCTACGAGGTCTACGTCCGGGACTTCTCTCCGACGGGAGACCTGAGGGGCGTGACCGCCGGCCTCAACCGGATCCAGGCGGTCGGGGCGAACGTCATCTGGCTGATGCCCATCTACCCCGTCGGCGACTCGAACCACAAAGGCGCCCTGGGGTCGCCCTATGCGGTGCGCGATTACGAGGGCCTAAATCCGGCGTTCGGCGCCGAGAGCGACTTCCGCGACCTGATCCGGGCCGCGCACACCCGCGGGATGCACGTCATCCTCGACTGGGTCCCGAATCACACCGCCTGGGACAACCCGTGGATCAAGGCGCACCCCGACTGGTATGTCCACAACGCCAAGGGGGAGATTTCCGTCCCGCTGGACCCGCAGGGACATCTCACCGACTGGACCGACGTCGCGCAGCTCGACTACAAGAACCCCGAGCTGCGAAAAGGCATGATCGCGGCGATGAAATGGTGGATCGACACCTACCAGGTCGACGGGTTCCGGATGGATGCCGCGGGCTTCGTGCCGGACGCGTTCTGGCAGGAGTGCCTTCCCGCCCTGCGCGCCGAGTCGCGCGGGCCGCTGATGCTGTTGGCGGAGTGGGGTGATCTGAAGATGCACCGCTTCGGATTCGATCTGACCTACGCGTGGGATTCCTACGGCGGTCTCAAGGACGTCTGGAGGGGAAAGCCGGCCTCAGCCTGGGTGCAGCACGAGATCGCGGATCAGCGCGCCCTGCCCAGAGGGGGCGCGCGCCTGCGGTTCACGACCAACCACGACGAGACCGCGTGGGACAAGCCGCCGGTGATCCTGTTCGGCGGAGCCCCGGGCGCGCGCGCCGCGTACGTCGCCGAGGCGTTGCTGCCGGGGAGGCCCCTGATCTACAACGGCCAGGAAGTGGAGTCGCCGCAGACGCTGGGTATCTTCGTGCGGGACTCGGTTCAGTGGAACCAGCCCGACCGGAGCGCGTTGCCGTTCTATCACCGGATCGTCGCCCTGGACCTGACCGATCCCTCGTTCTTCGCGGGCCCGTTGGCCGAAGTGGGCACGAGTGCGCCGAATGATCTGATCGCCTACACCCGCGGAGATGCGCTGGTGGTGGTGAACGCGCGGAACCACGACATCAAGACCACCGTGACGGGCTACCGGGTGAAGGGTGCGACGAACTTGCTCACGAACGAGGTGATGAAGGGTGATACGCTTGATCTTCCCGCCTATGGAGCGGCCGTTCTCGAGCGCTGAACGAG
>DATBBZ010000196.1:0-8221 GCA_036270745.1 Gemmatimonadales bacterium
CGGCTCTCGGACATCGAGTCCTTCGAGCGGGACCGCTCCGGGGCCCACAAGATCTTCCTCAACAACCGGGTCGGCATCGTGGACGGGGGCTGTCTGCGGCGGATCTGGGGCACCCAGCGGGATGTGACCGCCCAGCACCACCTCGAAGACCAGCTGCGGCAGGCACAAAAGATGGAAGCGGTGGGCCGGCTGGCCGGCGGCATCGCCCACGACTTCAACAACATCCTCACCGCCATCCTCGGCACCTGTTCCCTGATGCAGCGGGAACTGGCCGAGGGATCCAGGACCCGCGAGGACGTCGACGAGATCCAGCGAGCGGCGACGCGGGCCGCCGGGTTGACCCGCCAGTTGCTGGCCTACTCCCGGCGGCAGGTGCTCCAGCCCGAGGTCCTCGACCTCAACGTCGTCGTGAGTGAGATGGACAAGATGCTGCGGCGGCTCATCGGGGAGGACGTGGAGCTCGTGACGATCCTGGGGGAGGACTTGGGACGCGTGATGGCCGACCCCGGCCAGATCGAGCAAGTGGTGCTGAACCTCGCGGTCAACGCCCGGGACGCCATGCCCCAGGGCGGCCGGCTGACCATCCGCACCGCCAATTCGAGGGACACGCCCGTTCCGGGAGGGGAAGGCCCGCCCACGTCCCGCGTGAAGCTCTCGATCACCGACACCGGCATCGGCATGGATGACCGGGTGCGTTCCCACTTGTTCGAGCCGTTCTTCACCACCAAGGAGGTGGGTAAGGGAACGGGGCTGGGACTGGCCACCGTCTACGGGATTGTGCGACAGAGCGGCGGGTCGATCCAGGTGGATTCCACGCCCGGCAAAGGGAGCACCTTCACAGTGCTGCTCCCCCGGGTTGAAGAAACGAGTCTTCAGCCAGTTTCGGCGCCCGCCCCGGGGGCTCCCCCGCCGGGGACAGGTGAGAGGCGCGCACCGTCCGCGCACATATTACTGGCGGAGGACGAAACCCGGGTGCGGATGCTCACCCAGCGCGTGCTGGAGGCGAAGGGATACCGCGTGCTTTCGGCCACCGACGGGCAGGCGGCGCTCCAGCTGGCGTCGGACCCTGCCCTGCGGCTCGACCTCCTGGTCACCGACGTCGTGATGCCGGGGATGAGCGGCCCCGACCTGGCCCGAAGGCTCCGGGAGGCGCGGCCCGGGCTCCCGGTGGTATACATGTCGGGGTATGCGGACCAGGGACTGGCCCATGAAGCGGCCGCTACGGGCGGGGCCTTCCTGTCCAAGCCGTTCGAAACGGAGCAGTTGGAACGGCTGGTCCAGTCGGCACTCGAACGACGCCCTCAATAGACGGAGAGCCCAGGCACCGTGCATATCCTCATCGTGGAAGACGAACCGGTCACGCGCGAAGTGCTGAAGCGGCTCCTCATCGGCGCTGGCCATGAAGTCACCGAAGCCCCGGACGGAGTGGAGGCCTGGAACGTCCTGCAGTCGTTCCGCATCCCGGTGGTAATCTCAGACTGGGAGATGCCAGCAATGGAGGGCCTCGACCTGTGCCGGAAGATTCGGGGGCGCGCCGGGGAATACACGTACTTCATCATGCTCACGGCGAAGAGTGGGCGCGCCGAGTACCTCGAGGCGATGGATGGCGGGGTCGACGATTTCCTCGCGAAGCCGCTCGACGCGGTCGACCTGCAGTGCCGGCTCCGGGTGGCCGAGCGGATCCTGGGCCTTCGGAAAGAGGTCCAGCAACTGGAGGGTCTACTCCCTATCTGCAGTTACTGCAAACGCATTCGAGACGAAATGGACAACTGGACGTCGATCGAGACCTACATCGAACAGCGCTCCCGCGCCGAATTCAGTCACGGCATCTGCCCGGACTGCTACAAGAAGCACATCGAACCCGTTCTGAGTGGCCTCTGAACTTGCCGAATATATGCCGAAGAAACTAGCGAATATCTGACGAAATAGGCGATTGGGTGCTCACTTTATGTGTTAACTGGCATTGAAATAATGAGTTACTGTAGCGCAATACTTGTCCAGTAGTGCTATGTCATTGTAAAAAAATGACTTGAGAACTCAAGACCCGGCTGGAACGACCCTCCCCGCTAGATTTCTGACAATGTCACTCGCCCCCATCGCCGGGCACGAAGCGCTACGGCAACGTTTCACGGACGCCATCGGCGCCGGCCGGCTGCCCCAGACCCTCCTCTTCGAGGGGCCCAAGGGG
Source organism: Gemmatimonadales bacterium (assembly GCA_036270745.1). GTDB lineage: Bacteria > Gemmatimonadota > Gemmatimonadetes > Gemmatimonadales > GWC2-71-9 > 40CM-2-70-7. Next base: position 2,189 of record DATBBZ010000196.1, read on the forward strand.
GTCGGGAAGCAGCGGCTGGCCCTCTGGCTGGCCCAGGCGCTTCTGTGTGAAACGAAGCCGGCGCCTTGCGGGACATGCGCGTCGTGCCGGCAGGTCGACCACCTGAGCCACCCGGATCTACACTGGTTCACCCCGGTGGAGCTGACGAAGAAGGGTGCCGACGCCGACAAACAGATCGACCTCGTCGAAGAGGCGATCGGCGAGATTCTGGCGGAGCGGCGGGATGATCCGTTCTACGCCGCCCCGGCAGGACTCGCGGCTCACAGCATGGCCTCCGCGCGTCTCCTCCTCCGGCAGTTGGCGCTCAGGCCGGCGCAGGGTTCGCGGGCGGTCTTCATCCTGGGCGATGCCGAGCGGTTGGCGGCCCAGAAGGGACAGGAGGGGGCCGCAAACGCGGTCCTCAAGGCGCTCGAGGAGCCTCCGCCGACGGCGTTCATCGTCCTGACGACGAGCGAACCGGACGCGCTGTTGCCAACGATTCTGTCCCGGACGGTCCGGGTGAGGGTTGGCAGACTGCCAGACAGTGTTGTGACAGCATTCGTACAGCAACACATGTTGTCACGTTTTGGGGACGCTGCAAGCGTAGCGAGGCGCGTACAAGCGGCAGACGGAGCCATAGGAAGGCTCGTCAACCCTGATGGAAACGAGGGGGGTGGAGCCGCCGCCGCGGACCGACTCCTGCAAGCAGTGAGGGGTGGCACGGCGGCGCGGTACGGTGCGGCGTTGGCCCAGCCCCCGTTCCAGGCCCGGGGAGCCTTCACCTCGATGCTCGACGCACTGCTCGAGCGGCTGCGCGACGAGGCCCGCGAAGGTGGCGACACGCGAAAAGTGATGGCGGCCATGACGCAGGTGCTGGAGGCACGGGATCTGGCGCAAGGCAACGTGAATCCTCAGCTCCTGACGGCCGTCTTGACTGAAGAACTGGCCCGGGGAGGGCGGTCGTGAAGCTCTCGCATCCCGACCAGGAAGGCCGGGCCCGGATGGTGGACGTGAGTGGCAAGCCCGAAACCGCGCGGAGCGCGGTGGCCGAGGGCAGCATCCGGATGTCGGAGGATGCGTTCCGGCTGGTCCGGGACCAAGCCGTCGCCAAGGGCGACGTCCTCGGCGTGGCGCAGGTGGCGGGGACCATGGCGGCGAAACGGACCGCCGAGCTGATCCCGCTCTGCCACCCGCTGGCGCTGGATCACATCGGCGTCGAAGCGACGCTGGACGAGGCACTCCCCGGCGTGAAGGTCCGGGCCACGGCCCGGATGGTCGGGCGGACCGGCGTGGAGATGGAAGTGCTGACGGCGGTGAGCGTGGCCCTCCTGACCGTCTACGACATGGTGAAGGCGGTGGACCGGCACATGGAAATCGGGCCGGTGCACCTGCTGGAGAAGAAGGGCGGTACCTCCGTCGACGCTTGACGGATGTTTGAACCGGGGATGGCAGGTTGTCCCCGAGACGATTCATCACAAGAGAGGTTTATGCGCACCACGACCCAGCGACTGATGCTGCGGGGTACGGTGATTGTCTTCTTCGCGTTGGCGGTGAGCGCCGTCGGCGGATGGGTCCGTCGCGCCACGGCCGACGATGCGACCCTCCCCGTCGCTACGGTGCCGGCCGCGGACGTGCGGGGCATGGAACAGACTCTGGATCAGGTTCAGGGCGAGCTGACGGTGGCCCGGCTCCAGCTGGAGCGCGCCACCGCCATCATCGGGTTCTCCAGCAGGTACGGAATCCCGGCAGACCTGGCCAGCACCATTTACGACATGTCGAGCTCGGAAGGCGTGGACCCCGTCCTCGCGTTCCGGCTGGTCAATGTGGAATCCGGATTCGATCCGCGGGCCAAGAGCCGCGCGGGCGCCATAGGACTCACGCAGGTGCTGCCCAGCACCGCCCGGCTGTACGAGCCCGGGTTGTCCGTCGAGCAGCTCTACGAGCCGGCGACCAACTCGCGTATCGGATTCCGGTACCTTCACGACCTGATTGCGCGGTACGGCACGCTGAATCACGCCCTGGTCGCGTACAACTCGGGCCCCGGCAAGCTCCAGGATCTGCTGGCGACGGGAGTCGAGCCGAAGTCGCGGTACGCCCACCGCGTGGCCGGCGGATACAAGGCGCCGCGGAACGGCAAGTAAGAAGACGGCAGATAGCAGTCCGGCAGTCCGCTCCGTGTGAAAGGGGCCTCCACTGGAGGCCCCTTTTTCAGCGATCGGACTGATGGACGGCGGTCTGCCGTTTTGCTTGTTTTACCGGAATTGCTTCGGCGGAATCCTGATCACCGTGCCGACGTGCAGGACGGAGCGCGCTTCCAGGTCGTTGTAGTCGAGCAGGACCGCCAGGGGCACGCCGTAGTGGCGCGCGATCGACGTCACCGTCTCACCCTTAGCCACCCGGTGCGCGCCCACGCCGACGGGGGTCCGGGTCCGCGACCGGTGCTCGGGGGGCACACTCCAGGCCGACGACGGCACCACCCGCCCGCTCATCGGAATGATGATGCGCTCGCCGATGTGCAGGGTCGAGAGCCTCATGTGGGGGTTGGCGGCGGTGATCATCGCCACGGTGACGCGATACCGCTGCGCGATGCCGCTCACCGTCTGTCCCCGCGTCACGTAGTGATCCACGAAGGTGACCCGCTCGCTGGCCGGCAGCGAGTCGTACCGGAGGGCCACTTCCTGGCCCCGGCCCCGCGGCACCCGCACCGTGACTTCGCGCCCCGGGGGCGTGATGCCGCGGATGAACTGGGGATTGAGTTCCAGAATCGTGGCGACCGTCGTATCGGACAACCGGGCGATCACATCCATGCCGGTGGCGTCCGGCACCGTGATCTCGTCGAATACCAGCGGTGCCATCGGCGCGATGCCGGTGAACCCGTACCGGATGGGCTGCTTGGCGATGAGCGACGCCGCGATGAGCTTCGGTACGTAGTCGCGCGTCTCGCGCCGGAGGTATCCCTTCCGGCTCGCGATGTCGAAGAACGTCTGGTCGGTGAGCGAATCCACTTCCCCGGGAAGACGCGCGACCGTGCGCTCGATCTTCCCCGCCCCGGCGTCGTACGCCGCGGCCGCGAGGTACACGCTGCCGAGCCGCTGCATCAGATCGGAGAGATAGTTCGCCGCGGCATCCGTCGCCTTGAACGGGTCCCGCCGCTCGTCCATCCAGGGATCCACGGTCAGGCCGTAGTTGCGCGCCGTCCCGGCCATGAACTGCCACATCCCCACGGCTCGGGTCCGGCTCACGGCGGTGTTCGAGAGGCCGCTCTCGATGACGGTCAGGTAAACCAGGTCCTCGGGCAAGCCCTTGGCCCGGAGCCGCTCGCGAATCATCCCTTCATAGCGGCCCAGACGGGCGATCCAGATCTCGAAACGGTCGTGCGCGTCGGTCTGGAAGAAATCGAGATACTGCAGGACCCGGCTGTTGCCCGAAAACGTGCTGACGTCGATGTCGAAGGTGGCGTCGCCGCCCTTGGGACCGGCGGTCGGTGCGGTCGGCTTGTCGGGTCCGAACAGCCGCTCGGCTTCGTGACGGACGTCTTCGCGCGGAATGCTGCTCGCGGCCACGGCGAGGCGGCGCGAGGAATCCGGGAGACCCTGCTGCAGGGTGTCGAGGACTCGCTGATCCGCGGCCTGATCCCGATCGACGGCCGCCTGGACCGCGGCGACCGAGTCGGCGCCGACGGGGGGCTTAGCCTTGCCGGTATCGGGGCCAGTCGCAGCGGTGGTGACCGCCGCCGGCGCACGGGCGGGCGTCGGGGTGGTGGCGAAGGGCGTGGCCTTGCCCCCGCACCCGGCCAGCAGTGCGGAGACCAACGCCCACCCGAAAGACCTGCTCGTTCGCCCCACGGTCATCTCGTCGAGAAATGGTTGCCCAGAATACGGTTCGTCGCATTCAGCACTGCAAGCGCCGCGCCACGAGGGGGGTCCGTCTCCGTGAGATACGTCCCCACGAGCCGTGTCGCCTTGGACTCCTCACGTGCCGAGAGCGACACGATTACCACAGTCGCGTCGAACGCCCGCACCGCCTTCACTCCCAACAACTCGAACTCGATCTCCGCCTGCACCGCGTCGCCCAGGGCGTTGACCGCGGCTTCGGCAGAGCACCGGAGCTCGCCGGCCGGGGAGGTCACCCCGTCCGCCTGCCCGGAGAAGGCCGCTGCTCCGGCCCGGCCCAGCTGGACCTTCGCCCGGCAGCGCCCGTTGGGGAGCCGCTGGAACGTGAAGTCCTGGAACCGCAGCCGCTCCGTGGTTGTCGGAGCGCCACCGGCGGGGTTCAGATCGGCAGACATCAGTCGAACCGTACTTCGATCTGATGCCGCGTGCCGGTCGCCTGCGGGGCCTCCACCACGTCGACTTCGAGATGGGGCCGGTTTTGTTCGTCCCGCTCTGCCGATACCACCAGTATCAATCCCGACTCCAGCTCCACCTTGAGCTGGCGTAAGTCCGATCGTGCCGTCACGTCCTTCACCGTCTCTCCCCGCAGCCGGGCCACTGCCGCCGCCGCCCGCCTGAGGTCCTGCAGGTCCACCGCATTCACGAAAGGCGCTCCTCGAGCAGCCGGGACAGGTCCCGGTCCCTGATCCGCTCCGCCTGAATAAACAGCGCCGATTTCGACGTCGCTTCCAGGGGGAAGGGCGTCAAAAACGACGCCGTCCGGAGCCGGTCCGAGGCAGCCCGAAAGGTCAGGACCAGCTGCCAGGCCTCCGTGTGGGCCCTCCGTTCAGCCAGGGCATCCACATGCCAAACCTCGTTGCCATGGGCAATTACGCGCCAGGCCAAGGCTCACCTCCCGGGGGTGACCCGAAAGCAAGGCGCGCAATATTCGCCTAACGTAAAGTCCTGTCAATAGTTGAGTTGCGTATGGAAGCCATAACCTGAGCGGGGGGACGAAAAAAGGGCCCCAATACGGGGCCCCTGACCTCTCAGACAGTGCTTCCGGCGTCAGTCCCCTCGCGTGACCAGCGCCCGGAAGCGCCGGCCCAGGTCCGCGACGATAGGACCCGACTGGCCGTTGCCGATCACCCGACCGTCAAGTTTCGTGACAGCGACGATTTCGGCGGCGGTGCCGGTCAGGAAGACTTCGTCGGCCGAGTAGAGGTCGTAGCGGTTGAGGGGCTCTTCGACCACCACGTAGTTGGCGTCGCGCGCCATCTCGATCATCGCGTCCCGCGTGACACCCCTGAGGATTCCGGAGTACGGCGGAGGGGTCTTCACTACCCCGCGCCAGGCGCAGAACAGGTTCATGCCGCTCGCTTCGGCCACGTGTCCGCCGCTGTCGAGCATGATGACTTCGTCCACGTTGGCCGCGATGCCTTCGATCTTCGCGAGGATGTGTGACAGATAGTTGAGGGACTTCACCCGCGGCGAAAGGTTTTCTTTGTGGCTGATGGGCGTCGCGGCCGTGATGCAGGTCAGGCCGCGTTCATAGCGCTCTTTGGACCAGAGGGCGATGGTGTCGACGATGCAGAACACGGTGGGTTTTTCGCATTTCCGGGGATCCATTCCCAGGTCCCCGGTGCCCCGCGTAATGACCAGTCTGATGTAGGAGTCTTTGATCCCGCTCCTGCCCTGCGCCTCTTCCACCATTTTCCGCATCTCGGCGGGCGTCATCCCCGGGTCGAGCCAGATGGACTTGGCGGAGGCATAGAGCCGGTCGATATGATCGGGGAGCCGGAAGATCCGGCCGCCATAGGCCCGGATCCCCTCGAAGACGCCGTCGCCATACAGCAGGCCGTGATCGAACACCGAAACGGAGGCGTCGTCCCGGGACCTGTACTGCCCATTGATCCAGATTGTGGTTGGCATATGAGCCGGCTGGGGATCGAACCCAGGACCTACGGATTAAAAGTCCGTTGCTCTACCAACTGAGCTACCGGCTCGTGAAGCAGCCCCAAAATAACATGGGTCCGACCGCCATGCCGAACGGTCATGGGACCCCCCCGCACCTGGTATTGGAGGTCCGACCCACTGCCCCGGTACACTGTCTCCCGGATCGGCGCGGCAGCCCGTTGCGCCAGCATCAAACCTCAGGGAGGGACCGTGTACTCAGCACTTG
>DATBBZ010000197.1:0-4129 GCA_036270745.1 Gemmatimonadales bacterium
GCGGTCGTCGACACGAAAAAAGGCATGGCGACGAACGCTTCGGCGATCACCACGGCCAGGGTGGTGAACGGGACCTGGATGCCGAGCCATGAGAGCACACCACCGGCGAGCCCGGCCCGTCCGAAGGCGAGGAGCAAGCCGACGCCCGCCACGGTGGGCGGAATCACCATGGGCAGCTCGACCAGGGTCTCCAGGAGCCGGCGGCCAGGGAAGTCGCGCGTGGCCAGGATATACGCGACGGGGAGGCCGAAGGCCGCGACGAGCACGGTGGCGGTGACGCTGGTGAATAGCGAAAGCTCAAGAGCCTGAAGGACCAGGGGGCTCGCGGCCCGCCGAATGAGCTCGACGGGGGGCACCCGCACCAGGAGCGCGACCAGCGGAAGCCCCACCAGGGCCAAGAAGAACGCGGTACCAAGGGCGACCGCGATCCGCCACACCCACAATCGGGGCCGGTGGGAGGCGACCAGCGGGCTCAGTGGGAGGCCGGGGTGAAGCCGCGCGCGGCGAGCACGCGCTGTCCGACCGGGGAGAGCACGAGCTCGACGAAGGCAAGAGCGTCATCCCGGTCCGGGGCGTGGGCCAGGACCGCGATCGGATAGTCAGCGATGACGTTTGCGGCCGCGGGGATTCCGAGGGTCTGCACGTCGGTCGCGACATCCCGGGTCACGTCCGATCCGTACACCATCCCGGCGTCCGCTTCCCCCAGCCGCACCTTGGTCACCACCGATTTCACGTTTTCTTCGTTCGAGACGACGTTCGCGTTCACGCGGGCGTCGAAGTCGGACCCATAGCCCGGCAGTTTGGCGAGGTTCGCCAGCACGGTGCGGGCGTACCGCCCCGCCGGCACCGCCTCGGCGGCCAGCACCACTTTGAGCTTGGGCCGGCCCAGGTCCGCGAGCTCGGTCACGTGCCCCGGGTTCGACGCCGGGATGATCACGATCAGCTCATTGTGCGCGAACACCCGGGGCTCGCCCCGGACGTGACCCGAGTCTTTGACCGTCGTCATCCAGTGGTCATCGGCGGAGGCGAAGACGTCGGCCGGGGCGCCTTGCTGGATTTGGAGTGCGAGGGTCTGGGACCCCGAGAAGTTGAAGGTGACCGTCAGGCCGGGCCGCGCGTGCTCCAGGGAGTCACCGAGAGCGGTGAAGGCACCTTGGAGAGAGGCTGCGGCAAACACTGTCAGGGTGCGCGGCGCGGGCGCCGGCCACAGCACCAGCCACATCAACCAGGGCAGGGGATTGAGCATCTCAGAAGATATCCCTCTGCCCGGTCGCCCGCCTCTCTACTCCTCGTGGGAGAGTGCCGTCCCGTCGGGGCCCACCTGAACCTCGGAACGCTTGCCGGCGGTCAGAATGGCCGCTTCATAGGCCACCAGCTTCCCGCCTTTGGTCAGAGACTCGACCTTCGTGATCTTGCCGGCGCCCGCCTTCTTCATCAGGGCGTCCCGAACCGATGGAGGGAGGGAGTCCGTCAGGACTTGCTGTTCGATCTCCAGCACCGCGCCGTCGGCCCCGATGGAGACGTCCCGCGTGAGGCCGCCCATCATCAACTGCACTTCATACTCGACGCGACCGTGTCCCGTCTCCCGCGAGTACCCCCGCACCGTCGCACCCTTGCTCTGGGCCTCGGCGGTGGCGCGGACCGCTGTGGGCAAGTCGGCCGCCGTGATCTTCTTCTCCTGGGCCCGCGCGGGAGTCGTCACCGCCGCGACGAGGATTGCAGTTGTCAGTACGCGTCCGAGCATGGTTCACTCCTTGAGTGGTGAGTCTCCGCGTGAATCTAAGCCGGAACACTGTCGGGAGGCTGACGGCCCAGCTGCCGCCGGTCAGATTCCCGTAAGGAGGCGGGGCTACACTTCCGCTCCCACCTTTCTGGAGCACCGATGTCTCGTCTGTCCCTGATCCTCGGCACCGCGGCGGTCCTGGGCGCGGCCCCCATCGCCGCCCAGAACTACGCGATCACCCACACCTACAAGCTCGGTGGCGATGGCGGGTGGGATTACCTGGCGCTGGACACGGCCGGCCACCGGCTGTTCATCGCCCGCCAGGACCGCGTGATGGTCGTCGACCCTGCGACCGGCAAGCTCCTCGCGGAGATTCCGGGGTTGAACCGCGCCCACGGCATCGCGTTCGCGTACGCCGAAGGACACGGCTTCGCGACCTCGGGCGCCGACAGCACGGTCACGATGTTCGATCTGAAGAGTTTACAGATCTTGAAGCGGACCAAGGCCGCGATTGACGACGACGCCGTCCTGTACGATCCGGCGACCAGCCACATCTTCACGATGAACGGCGACGCGAAAAGCTCATCCGTGCTCGATGCCCGGACTGGTGACCTGATCGGCAACATCGGCCTGGGCGGAGGCCCGGAGTTCGGTGTGTCGGCGGGTGACGGCAAGCTGTACGTCAACATCGAGGATGCGTCCGAAATCGTCGAGGTGGATGCCGCCGCGATGAAGGTGACGCGGCGCTGGTCGATCAAGCCCTGCGAGTCTCCCAGTGGGCTCGCCATTGACCGGGCACATCACCGGCTCTTCAGTGGGTGCCGCAACGGGACGATGGGGATTTCGGACGCGCAGGCGGGAAAGCTGGTCACCACGGTGCCTATCGGCCGCGGCGTGGATGCCTGTCGCTTCGACGCCGGCACCGGCCTCGCCTTCGCCTCGAATGGGGATGGAACGCTGACGGTGATCCACGAGGACTCGCCCGAGAGGTACTCGGTGGTCGGGAATATCACCACCATGCGGGGCGCGCGGACCATGGAGGTCGATCTGGCCACGCACCGCGTGTTCACGGTAAGTGCTGAGTTCGGCCCTCTGCCGGCGGGCCAGCGGCGGCCGCCGGTACTTCCCGGGACCTTTGCCTTGCTCGAGCTGGACCGGTAAGAGCTGCCGGGTGTCAGGGCGTTGAATCTGACGCCTGACACCTGGCACCTGAGTCACTCTCCCGGGTGGTACGCCCGCTCCGTGTGCCCCTTGAGCTGGGACCGGTAGTAGTAGACGTCACGCAGGTTGCCGGACGCATACCGCCCCGCTTCGTCGTCGAAATGCGGCGAAGCGGGGCTGCCACTTTCCCCTCCCGCGGTCACCGCGCGGGCGCGCACGCTGTCCCCGAAGTCCACCACCGCCACGAAGCTGTTCCCGCTCGTCCCGTACCACTTCCGGGTGTTGGGATAGGGGCGCGCGCCGAAGGAGGCGAGCGATCCCCAGAGGGACGACGTGAAGGGCACCGGAATACTGGGCTTCGCGTCGTCGAAGTGTGACGCGATCTGATCGTCGATCCGCTGGAAGCGGTTGATCTCCCCCCAGGGTGTCCGCCAGGACCCGAAGTCCCGAGTCAGCGTGTCGCTCGCCGCGGCGAGGGCGCCGAGGAGCTCCGCACCGGTCGCGCGTTGGGAGATGTAGTCCGGGGCGGACAGGTCGGCCGCGCGGGCCTCGCGGAACACCCGGCGCATCGCGGCCTCGCCCCAGTACACGGCCAGGGTGGTCGCCACCGAGCCCGAGCCCCAGCGATAGTCCCAGCCGCGCAAAACCCCGATCTGGTCGGTGAGCGTCGTCATCAACGAGTCGCCTGCGGGCGCAGCGTCATAGGCCTTCAGCAACGCCGGCAACATCTGCGCAAAGCCGGGGAGATAACTGTCGAAGGCGGCCCCGATCACGGAATCGGGCGTGGCGTTGCGCAAGGCGGGGAGCACGCGGAGCGCGTGCATCCCGCGGAAACTCTCCTCGGTGCCGGTCTCGACGTACCGCGGGAAATCACTGCGCTTGGGCGAGTCCGGTCCCGCCGCCGACCAGGGCCAGTTGTTCGAGTTGTACAGCCAGCCGGACGCCGGATTCACCACCTTCGGGGTCTCGTCGACCGACAGCACGCCACGATAGTCGGTGGCGGGGTTCGAGCCATCGACCGGCTTGGTCCAATCGCAGGCGGTATCCCGGCGCGGGATGTAGTTCGAATGGAAGTACGCGATGTCACCCTGCGCGTCGGCGAACACCGTGTTGTTCGAAGAATTGGTGTGCAGGTCGAAGAACTTCTCGAATTCAGCCAGACTCTGCGCCTTGGTTCGTCCGTAGGACTGGATGAGGGCGTTGACCGAGCTCTGCATCAGACTCACGGTCACCCATTGATCACCC
>DATBBZ010000198.1:0-9652 GCA_036270745.1 Gemmatimonadales bacterium
GGAGCGAATCGAACAACTGGACCGCGAGCGCGGCGACCCGCTCGCAGTGGCGTTCGTTCGAGCGGCACTGCCGCGCCAGGCGCCGGGCGGAGTCCATCCGGTCGGGGGGAGCGACGCGCCGCGGGCGGGCCATGCCGGGCAGCTCTTCGATCATCGACAGGAGCACGCCGTCGCGGATGCCGCGGTCGTTCACCAGCACGCGCTGGGTGCCGAGCCGCTTGGCCAGCCGGTCCACCACCGCCACGCCCGCGAGAATGATGTCCGCCCGCTGGGGATTCAGACCGGGAATCTCCCGTCGCGCGGCGAGGGGCGTCTCCCGCAGCCGGTCGAGCAGACGGGTGACCTCGGCGCGGGCGAGCGGATAGTCGCGGGGGCTCCCCGCTTTCCCTTCGCGCTCGCACTGCACCATCTCGACCATGTTGGTGAACGTGCCGCCCGAGCCGATCATCACCTCGGCCACGAAGGGGACCTTCCCCAGGCCGTCTTTAATGACGCCGGCGATGCCGCGCTGGAGGGCGTTCCAGTGCTTGGCCTTCGGTGGGTCCGACTTGATGTAGTGCTCGGTCAGGCGTACCGCGCCAAGCGGGAGCGAGACGACCAGCTCGACCAGGCCCCCGACCGCTAGTACCACCTCCGCCGAGCCACCGCCGATGTCCACGACCGCGGTCCGGCGATCCCCGACGTCATAGTGCCGGCGCACACTGCGGAGGGCCAGCTTCGCTTCCTCTTCCGGCGGAACCACGTCCACGCGCACGCGGCAACGCTTCCAGGCTTCGCGGACGAATTCCCGGCCATTGGACGCTTCGCGAACCGCGCTCGTCGCGATGGTCCGCAGCTCGTGGACCCCGAAGCCCTCGACGATCGCTTTCATCCGGCCGAGCACGCGGAGGGAGTGCGCCATCGGCTCCTCGCCGATCCGGCCGTCGGCATACAAGCCGTGACCCAGCCGTGTCATCTCCCGGTCCTCGTCCAGGATCCGGTAGGTCCCGTCCGGCTGCACCTCCGCGACCACCAGCCGGATCGAGTTCGTGCCGATATCGATCGCGGCGATCCGGGGGGCGGCGTGCTTCGTCGGCCCCCGAGTCGATGCATCCGGGTGGGGTGCGGTTGTCAGTGGAATGGCAGTCATCAGGCCCTCAAGCCGGGAAGTTAGCCCCAAAAAGTCACGGCCGTGCAACGTCCTAAGACTTTGTTACAAAAGCGCTTGAGCGGCGATCGCACCGGAGGCGCCGAGCACCGCGCCGGCGATGACGTCCCCCGTGTGATGCACCCGGAGAGTGACCCGGGAGCGGGCGATCAGGATGGCGAGGGACAGGAGGGCAGGCGCGAGGGCGGGGTGGGCGAGGGAGACGGACGTCGCGACGGCGGTCGCAGCCGCGGCGTGGCCAGACGGGAACGAGTAGGGATCGGGCAGGTCGACCAGCGCGAGTGGGGCGCCGTTGGCGTCGCAGGGACGGGGCCGGTGCACGGCGCGCTTCAGGAGCTGGACCGCCAGGTGCGAGCCGACGTTGGCGACGAGCACGGAAAGACCGAGATGCCGTTCCCGGCTGAAGGCGAGCAGCGCCGCGCCCACGCCCAGGGTGACGCGGGCGCCTCCCAGGTGCGTGAGCCAGCGGCTCAGGCGAGCACCTCTATCGGACGGGCGGGCTGGGAGAGCGCCTCGGTCAGGGGCCGGCCCTCGTACGACTGTGGAATGGGGCGGGACAACCACCAGAGCAATGTGGCCGGCACGTCGAGAATCGAGACCGCCCGGGTGAGCTGGTGCCTCTTCGTCGCGCCCACGCCCCCGATGACGAGCGGGATGTGGTCGTTGATCTCGTGCGGCTCGTCGTGGTCGTCGGGGCGCACGCCGCCACCGCCATGATCGGCGAGGATCATTACCAGCGCCTCGTCCACCCAGCCGGTGAGCCGCCCCACGGCCACGTCCACCGCGGCCGCGGCCTTCAGGTACTCGGCGGACATCCACCCGTAGGCGTGCCCCGCGCGATCGCAGTCGGGGAGATACACGAACACCGCCTGCTCTTCACCCTCCAGGAGGATCTGATTCGTCGCCGTCGCGGCATCGACCGGGGTCCGTCCGCCCCGCACTACTTTGCGAACGCCGGCGGCGGAGGCCAGGGCCTGCGCGATCGGCCATGCGCCCAGGGCGAGCTCACCCGAGACCACGTCCGTGGGAATCCCCCCCTTCGCGAGCTCGCGGGCGACCGGGCGCAGTCCCCCGAGCCTGCCGAGGAAGGAGAGGCCGGGCTCGACGAGCTGATGGCTGGCGGGACCGACGCCGGTCGCGAGCGATGCGAGAGCGGCCACCGTCGTGCTGGGGCGCACGGTGGTCGCGCGCAGCGCGAGCGTGTAGCTGTGCGCGAAGGCGTCGAGCGACGGCATGATGCTCGGCATGATGGCATCGGGCCGGAGCCCGTCGATCAGGATCAGGATTACGCGGCGCACGATGCGGTATCCTCCGGTTTGCCGCTGACCGCGGCGTATTGAGCGAGGAGCTCGGCGTCCTCCGGGCGCACGTCCCGCTCCACGGCGACGCGCCGGGCCGCCGCGCCGTATTCCCGGCGCGCGAGCGGCTGATCGACCAGTTCGGTGATGGCGCGGACGTAGTCGCGGGGCTCGTCGGGGGACACCAGGAACCCGGTCTCCCGGTCCCTGACACTTTCCTTCAATCCGCCCGCATTCGCCGCGATGACCGGCAGGCCTGAAGCCATGGCCTCGAGCGCCACCAGTCCGCAGGTCTCGGTCTTCGAGGGGAGCACACACAGGTCGGCGCTGGCGTAGAGGGTGGCCAGCGTTTCCCGGTCGACGAACCCGATCTGACGGGCAAACGGGAGGCGCGAGCTGAGGCGTCCAGCGAGGGGCCCGGCGCCCGCCAACGCGAAGGTCACCCGCTGCCCCAGCTCGGCGTGGGCCAGGCGCCAGGCGTCGGCCAGGACGTCGAGGTTCTTCTCCGGCGCCAGCCGTCCGACATGCAGCACGATCGTCGTGTCGTCCCCTCCGGCGAGCCAGCGGCGGCACGCCGCCGTGCGCCGCCCGGGATTGAAATGCGTCGAGTCCACGCCGCGTCCCCAGACCACCGCGTGACTGATGCCGTGCGCCAGGAGCTCCGCGCGGGTGCCGTCACCCGGCGTGTGCGTGAGCCGGGCGGGCCGGTGGAACCAGGCGAGCCACTTCCACACCGCGGGCTCGAGCACGCCGGCGTGATAATCGCGCGCGTACCGGGGGAAGTCGGTGTGAAAGGACGTCATCAGCGGCACATCGTGTTTCAGCGCCCACGCCCGCCCCAACACGCCGAGCGGGCCTTCGGTGGCGACGTGCACGAGATCGGGTTCGAAAGAATCGAGGAAGCGGTTGATGCGGCGCGTCAGCGGCAGGGACAAGCGAATGCTGGGGTACGGCGGGAATGGCAGCGACGGCACCCGCAGCTCAAGGGGATCGGGTGGGTGCCCTCCTGGATACCTCGGGGCGACCATGGCCGCCAGGTGTCCGGCGTCTCCAACGGCTCGCACTATGCGGCGAAGCACCGTCGTGACGCCGTTCACCTGTGGCGTATACGTATCGGACACTAACGCGATTCGCACGCCGTGACGATCGGCGTCGGGCGTCAAACGGGAGTGAAGACAGTGCTACGACTGTGTAACGGAGGGGGGTGGCGGTAACACGATACGAATCGTTGTGCCCTTTCCGGGCGCGCTCTCCGCATTCACGCGGCCCGAGTGGGCTTCCACCAGGTGCTTCACGATCGCGAGACCGAGCCCGGTCCCACCCTGATCGCGGGAGCGTGCCGGATCGGCCCGATAGAACCGCTCGAAGATGCGCGGCAGATGCTCGGCAAGAATCCCCGAACCCGTGTCCCGGACCTCGAGCACCACGCCGTCGCCCGCGGGCGCCGACCAGACGGTGATGTTGCCGCCGCGCGGGGTGTGCCGGAGCGAGTTGTCGTACAGGTTCGAGAGAATCTGCCGGAGGGCGTCAGGATCCGCGGCGATCGAGACGGACGCCGGGACCTTCAGCTCGAATGAAACGCCCCGGTCGTCGGCCGCCTCCGCGAACGGACTCCAGGCCTCCCGGGCCGCCGCGCTCAGGTCCACCACTCGGGGCACCGGTCGCCAGCCGCCCGATTCGATCTTCGAGAGATCGAGCAGGTCCTCCACCAGCCGGTGCATGCGCTTCGCGTTCGCGAGAATGGTGCTGGCAAAATGCCGCGCCGGTGATTCGGCCTCCGCCTCGGCGGCGATGGTCTCCGCATATCCGGCGATGGACGTCAGCGGTGTCTTCAACTCGTGAGACACGTTCGCCACGAAGTCACGCCGGACGGTCTCGAGGCGCCGCAGGGCGGTGACGTCGCGGAGGACGAACAAGGTGCCGCCGTCGGGGAGCATGCGGCCGGTTCCGAGCAACACGCGCCCACCGACGGTCAGCTCCCGCTCGTCCACTTCCCGGCCCGCCAGGACCTCCCGCACGAAATCCCGCGAGCCTTTCTCCAGAAAGAGCAGCCCCAGCTCCGGGATCGCCTCGCCGGCCGTCCGGCCGAGCATGCGACGGGCCGCGGCATTGCAGGTGCCGATGCGCCCGGCGGAATCGGCCGCGATGACGCCGTCGGTCATGGATTCGACCAGCGTGCGCGACTCCTCCCGCTCGCGGCGCAGCTCCGCGAACCGGCCCTGCAGCTCCTCGTGCATGGCCCTCAGCGCGCGGACGTGGTCGCCGACTTCGCGGATCCGCGAATCGGGGAAGACCGGCTCGCCCTCCGCGGCGATGGCCCGGGCCGAGCCAGCGAGCTGGACCAGGGGACGGGAGAGGGAGAGGCCCATGATCCAGGCGACCAGCGCCGCCCCCAGGACCGCCAGGATTCCCACGCCGAGAATGGTGCGCTCGGTCTCCCACACGGCCGCGTCCACGCTCCCGAGTGTCGCGGAGACCCGGATGGCGGCGATACCCGATGTGGCGCCGCGAACCGCCACGTAGAGCTGCCGCTCGTTGGTCGAGGCCGACAACTGTTGGTACGAGCCGACGCCCTGCTTCAGCGCCTGCTGGACCTCGGGGCGCATCAGGTTGTTCTCGAGGTGGGGCAGTGCCTCGGGGGGGAAGTCGGCGTCTCCGCGCACCCGACCAGTGGGATCGATCAGCGTAACTCGGCGGCCTATCATCGCGCCGAGCCGATGGGCGATATCCGACCAGGCGTTGGAGTCCGTCGGCAGTTGCACCGCGATCAGCCGGGCGTCGCTCTCGAGCGCGCCCTCGAGCCGCGTCACCAGCTGGTCGCGCAGAGTGTGGTCGGCCGAAACGGTGAGCGTCGCCACCGCGACCGTCACCAGCGCGCTGGTGGCGAGGAAGAAGCGGGTGGCCAGCCGCATCAGCGCTTCTTACCGCGCGTCGCGGGCTCTCGCAGAGGGGTGCGGAAGCGGTAGCCCACGCCGCGTACCGTCTCGATGCATTGGCCGGCGCGGCCGAGCTTGGTGCGGAGGCGCTGGACGTGCATGTCCACGGTGCGGGTCTGAATGTCGGGTTGCGCCCGCCAGACCGTTTCCAGCAGCTGGGTGCGGTCCTGGACCCGGCCTTCGCGTTCGATAAGGAGGCGCAGGAGCCGGAATTCGGTGGCCGTGAGATCGACGGCCTCTCCATCGACTTCCGCCTTGTGCGCGGCCACGTCGAGACGCACCGGGCCCGCCGCGAGCACGCCGCCCGCGCTCACTGCCGGCGCGGTCAGCCGGCGCAGAACCGCGCCGACGCGGAGCACCAATTCCTGGGGCGAAAACGGCTTGGCGAGATAGTCGTCGGCGCCGAGCGAGAGGCCCTTGATGCGGTCGGGCTCGTCTTTCTTGGCCGTGAGCAGGACCACGCCGACGTCTTTCGTTTCAGGACGCCCGCGCAAGTCGGCGAGCACGTCGAATCCCGATCGGCCGGGGAGCATGAGGTCGAGCACCACGAGGTCGGGGCGCTCTTCGCGCACGGCGTTCAACGCCTCGATACCGGACGCCGCCGTGCTGACGCGGTAGCCCGCTTTGGCCAGGTGGTAGGCGACGAGGGCGGTGATGTCGGCCTCGTCATCGACCACCAGGACGCGCGCCGACAGGTTCACCAGCCGCTCGGGTCAGTAGACATAGGGCATGAAGATATCGGGACCAGGTAAGATTGCCGGACGCCCGTGACAGGACTGTGACGAAGGTAGCGCGAAGCGAAGTGGCTTGGCAATTTAGACCG
The DNA here is from genome assembly GCA_036270745.1 of Gemmatimonadales bacterium. GTDB lineage: Bacteria > Gemmatimonadota > Gemmatimonadetes > Gemmatimonadales > GWC2-71-9 > 40CM-2-70-7. The sequence goes on from DATBBZ010000198.1 coordinate 6,205, forward strand.
ACCATGACACCCATTGCCGCTTTCCTGCTGATCTTGCAGGCGACTCCCGCTCCGAAGCCCGCTCCGAAGCCGGCGGCTCCCCCGCCCGCCGCCACCCCAGACACGGCCCACCTGGTGATCGTCGCCACGACGGATCTCCACGGACGGGTGCTGGGCTATGACGACGTCCGCGACGCCGAAGCCCCCGGCGGGCTCTCCCGGGCAGCCACGATCATCTCCACCCTCCGCACGCAGTATCCCGGGCAGGTGGTGCTGGTGGATGCCGGTGATCTGATCGAGGGGAATCTCTTCGCCACGTACTTCGGCCGGGTCGCACCGACGCGTCCCCATCCCATCATCGACGCCTTGGGTGGCCTCGACTACGACGCGGCGACTCCCGGCAACCACGACTTCGATTTCGGCGTGGACGCCCTGCGCGCCGCCGTGTCCGACGCCACGTTCCGGTACGTGAGCGCCAACGTCATCGTGCCGGCCACGCAGGCCGAGCGGTCCGACACACCGATGTTTTCACCGACGGCCGTGGTGGTGCGGAACGGCATCCGGGTGGGCATCACCGGGTTCACCACACCGGGCGTGGCTGTCTGGGACCGGTTCCAGCTGGTGGGGAAGCTCAAGGTGCTCCCGATCGCGCAGGCGGCCCCCGCGGCGATGTCCGCGCTCGACCGTCAGGGCGTGGACTTTAAGGTGGCGCTGGTGCACGCCGGCTTCAACGAGCCGTCCTCATACGACACCGCGGGTGTCGGGCCCGAGAACAACGCCGAGGTGCTGGCCGGGATGACGTCGAAGCCCGACCTGGTGGTGTTCGGTCACACGCACCGCGAGCTCAAGGACTCGGTTGTGAACGGCGTCCACTTTGTTCAGCCGGGATTCTGGGGCCGCTCCCTGTCCGTGGTCCACGTGTGGCTCAAGCGGGAGAACGGCAAGTGGGCGGTGGACCATATGCGGGCCGACCTGATTCCGCTCGCCGCGGTCCCGGAGCTGCAGTCGCTCGTTCGTCGCATTGCGCCGTCCGAGTCCAGAGTCCGGATCTGGGCCGGTCAGACCCTCGGCACCGCCGAAGCCGGCTTCGACGGCCGGTACTCGCGCGCCGAGGACACTCCGCTCATCGACTTCGTGAACGAAGTCATGCGCCGGCACGCGGGCGCGGACCTGTCAGCGACGCCATCGTTCGATCCGGGTGCGTCGTTTCCCGGCGAGATCCACCTTCGTGATCTGGCGGGGGTCTATCCGTTCGACAACACGCTGATGGCGGTCCGGATCACGGGGCGCCAGCTCAAGGAGTATCTGGAGCAGAGCGCCCGCTACTTCCGGACGTACGCCCCGGGGCAGCCCCTGATCAATCCGGCCGTGCCCGGCTACAACTACGACGTCGTCTCAGGCGTGGACTACCAGATCGACCTCGGCCAGCCCGAGGGGCAGCGCATCCGGGGCCTCCTCTATAAGGGGCGTGCCGTGACCGGCGTGGACACCTTCACCATCGCGCTGTCGAACTACCGTGCGTCGGGTGGCGGTGGGTACGACATGCTCAAGGGCGCGAAGGTGGTCTACGACAAGGGTGAGGACATTCGCGACCTGCTGGCGGCGGAGATCAAGAAGGACGGCAACGTCACGGCAGCAGCGTATTACCACCGGAACTGGTCCATCCTGTCGCCGGCGTATGCGGCCGTGCGTCAGTCGTTCGGGCCGGCGGCGCCGCAGGTTTCGCAGGCCGATTCGACGCTGCTCCGCGTCGTCGCCATCACCGACCTGCATGGCCAGCTCGCGTCCAGGACGTGGGACTGGTCGCAGGGGCGTCCCGTGGGCGGTGCCGTCGCCCTCCGGGTGTGGCTCGACTCGCTCTCGAAGGATTGTGGCTGCACCTCCGTGCGCCTGGACGGTGGGGACGAGATGCAGGGCACACCGGTCTCGAACTTCGCCTACGGGCGTCCGGTGATTCAGGCGTTGAACCGCTTCGACCTGGACGCCGCGGCGCTGGGGAATCACGAGTTCGACTGGGGGATCGACACGCTGCGGGCCCGGATGGGCGAGGCGAGCTATCCCTTCCTGTCCGCGAACATCACCGATGCCTCGGGCGCGCGCCCCTCGTGGGTCGAGCCCTGGACCGTCGTTTCACGTGGCGGCCTCAAGGTGGTCATCCTCGGGCTCACGACCACATCGACGCCGACCAGTACCGATCCGCGGAACGTCGCCGGTCTCACGTTCGGCGATCTGGCGGCCGCCGTGAAGCGGGAGCTGCCCGCGGCGCGGAAGGCGGGGAACTTCGTGATCGTCCTGGCGCACGAGGGCGCCATTTGTGACTCGGGCGCCTGCCATGGGGACATCATCGACCTGGCGCGGCAGCTGGACTCGGGCTCGGTGGACCTCATCGTGGCGGGGCACACGCACCGCCGCGTGGACACGCGGGTGAACGGCATTCCGATCATCGAAGCCGCGTCCAATGGCCGCGACATCGCTCTGGCGGACTTCATCCGCACCGCGGGCCGGTGCTGCATCGTGCGGACCAAGGTGATCGACGCGTATGCCGATCAGGTGGGATCGGACACCGCCGAAGCCGGCCTGGTCTCGCGGGCCCAGGCCAAAGTCGACTCGCTCACGCGCCGTCCCGTGGCGACCGTCCGCTACGCGCTCGCCCGCAAAGGCGACGAGTATCCGCTTGGGCACCTGATCGCCGACGCCCAGCTCAACGTGGGCCGCGGCGATGTATCGATCATGAACAACGGCGGCATTCGCGCCGATTTGCCGGCGGGGATCGTGACCTATGGTGATCTGTTCCAGGTCCAGCCGTTCGGCAACAAGCTCGTCAAGCTCTCGATCAAAGGTGACGCCCTGCTCGGCGCCCTCGAGTGGGCGGTGGCGGGGGGACAGGAGCGGGCTCAGCTGGGCGGCGTCGAGGTGTGGTACGACTCCCGGAAACAGCCCGGCAAGCGAATTACCAAGACCAAACTCACGAACGGACGGAAGATCGAGACCAAGCAGACCTATACGCTGATCGTGAGCGACTTCCTGGCCGCCGGCGGGTCCGGCTTCGACATGCTCAAGGGCGTGCCGGCCACGCCGGCCGGCATCACGGATCTCGACGCCCTCATTTCCTACTTGCGAGTCTTGCCGCAGCCCGTGGATGCCCCCGCGGAGGCCCGATTCCACCAGGAGCATTGATGGCCGGGCCGGCCGATTCTACCCTGCGGGCGTTCGTGAACGAGCGTCCCGTGACGGTGGCGCGGGGCGGACGGGAGCGGGACGCGGTCGCGGCCTTCGACGTGCGCCTCGCCGATCAGCTGCAGGCAGGCGAAGCGTACGTGACCGACGCCCGCGGCATCCAGGTGGCCGCTGACGATCCGGTCGGCGAGGCCGGCGCGGTGTATCGCGTCGTGGTCTCCGCCCGTCCGGGGGGCGCCGCCCTCTCGAAGGAAGCGCTCCGCCGGTGGCCCAAGGTCGAGCTCCACGTGCA
>DATBBZ010000199.1:0-6477 GCA_036270745.1 Gemmatimonadales bacterium
GCACCCCGCCGGGGTGGGCGCCCGAACGATTCAGAGGAGGGCCAGCGGGCGAGCTACACGCGCGCGGCGCGGGCCGGTCAGGATCTGTCGTTGATGACGTCCGGCGACGAGTTCTCGCAGGATCTGTACTTCACGATGTACTACAACAAGACCGCGCAGATCCTCGCAGCCCTGCGTGGTGTGGTGGGCACCGACGCGTTTCATCGCGCCTTCGCGAGCTACGGCAAGGCGTGGGTCGGGAAGCACCCCGAACCCTACGATTTCTTCAACGCCATGAGCACCGGCGCCGGCCGCGACCTTTCGTGGTTCTTCACCACCTGGTTTTACCACGGCTGGCCCCTGGATCAGGGCGTCGACTCGGTGAACGCCGTGGGAGACTCCGCCGAGATCGTGATCTGCGACATGAACCTGGCGCCGATGCCGGTCCCGTTGGCGGTGACGCGAAGCGATGGGTCAGTCCAGCGGGTGGAGATTCCGGTGGAGGCCTGGTGGGCCAACGGCGGTACCCGCCGGGCGCGCCTTCGGGTCGCGAAGCTCCCCGAAATCACGCGTGTGGAAATCGATCCGGACGGACTGTTCCCGGACGTGAGACGAGACAACAACGTGTGGAAGAGATGATCCCGGGCTTCAGGGGGTGGCGGGCCGGGCGCCGCTCTCCCGCGCCACGGTCGGCTGCGCGAACGCCGGTCTGGGCGCCACAGGCAGGCCGAGGTGCACGCGGGCCTGGTTCAGCGCGTCGTCGATGTTGCCGGTGACGTTCTCCTCGCCCAGTTCCCGGTAAAGCCCCGAGCGCTCCAGAGCGACGACGGGCTGGGCGTGGACGTCCGAGAGCAGGACGAATGTCCCCTCTCGGCGGCAGCGCCGGACCAGGTCGCGGAGGGCGTTCAACCCGGTGGAGTCGATCGCCGGGACGTGTCGCATCCGCAGAATGAGGACCCGGGGCTTCCCGGCGATCTGCGACAGCCGATCCTTGAACGTCTCCGCGGCCCCGAAGAAGAACGGTCCGCTGATTTCGTAGACCTCGACCCCGGGTGGCACTTCCCGGCGTCGGACGGCGTTCGGGTCCCGCTCGAAATCGTCTGGCGGGTCCGAGAACTCATGCGTCAGCACGTTAATGTTGGTGACCTCGGCCATGCGCCGCATGAACAGGAAAGCCGCCAGCACCATCCCCACCTCGATCGCGACCGTGAGATCCACGACGACCGTCAGCGCGAACGTGATGAACAGGACCAATACGTCGCTGCGAGGCGCCCGCAGCTCCATGCGGAACGAGCGCCATTCACTCATGTGATAGGACACGACGACCAGGATCCCGGCCAGCGTAGCGAGCGGGACCAGAGACGCCCACCGTCCGAAGAAGACGGTGATCAACAGGAGCGTGACCGCATGTGTCATGCCCGCAACTGGCGTCCGGCCCCCGTTCTTCACATTGGTGGCGGTCCGCGCGATCGCGCCCGTCGCTGGAATGCCGCCGAACAGGGGGGCGGCCAGGTTGGCGACGCCTTGCGCGACCAGCTCCATGTTGGACCGGTGCCGCCCGCCGATCATCCCATCCGCCACGACGGCCGACAGCAAGGATTCGATCGCGCCCAACATCGCGATGGTGAACGCGGGGCCGATCAGACCCTTCGCGGTTTCCAGGGTCACGAACGGGATTTGGATGTGGGGCAGCCCGGCGTCGATGTGCCCGAACCGGGATCCGATCGTGTCGACCGGAATGTGACCCCACCGCACGGCGGCGGTCGTGACGAGCAGCGCGATGAACGCGCCGGGGATACGGCGGCTGACGCGGGGCCACAGCACGATGACCAACACCGTGAACGCCGACAACACGATCGCCCAGGGGTTCACTGAGGGAAGGTGGGCGATCAGGGCGCGCCACTTGGGGATGAAGTCGGCGGGTGGCGGACCCATTCGGAGGCCGAGGAAGTCCTTGACCTCTCCCGAGAAGATGATGAGCGCGATCCCGGCGGTGAATCCGAGGGTGACCGGGTACGGGATGAACTTGATGACGCCACCCATCCGGGCCAATCCCAGCACCACGAGAATGAGTCCGGCCATGAGTGTCGCGATGGTCAATCCTTCGACCCCGTACCGCTGCACGATGCCGTAGACGATGACGACGAATGCCCCGGTAGGCCCTCCAATCTGGACCCGGGAGCCGCCGAGCGCGGAGATGACGAAGCCCGCGACGATGGCCGTGTAGAGCCCCTTCTCCGGGGTCACGCCGCTCGCGATGGCGAACGCGATGGCCAGAGGAAGCGCGACGATGCCGACGATGACGCCGGCGATCAGGTCGGCGGAGAGCTGAGCGCGGGTGTACCCGCGAAGCGTGGTGGCGAGCTTGGGAACGAGCATGGGGCGCGCAAGCTACGCACGCCCCACTGAAGATCCTATGAAGATTTGATTGCGGATGCCCTGGCCCGGATTCGAACCGGGACGCCTTGCGGCACTGCCCCCTCAAGACAGCGTGTCTACCAGTTTCACCACCAGGGCGGGCGGAGAAAATTAGAACGGGGGAAGGGCCGGAGCAAGCGGCTAGAAGATCTTCCCCGTGAACTGCGGGTCCTTCTGCGTGTACCCGGCCGGCACGGCGAAGCGGGACAGGTCCACGGTCGCGGGGGCAATCGAGGTCACCTGGAGTGTCTGCGTCTTCTGGGTGACCTCGTTCTTGTCCCCGGACTTGGTCTCGGAATGGACGACCACACGCAGGGGCGTGCCCCGGGTCACGGGACGGAGCGCTATCGCCGACCGGTGCGCGAAGTCGCGGTCGCTCTGGGCCAGCACCGTCGTGAGCTGAGACAGCAGCGTCACGAGCGGATTGGACGGCAGCTTCAGGTCGCGGGCCAGCCAGTATTGAGTGGTCACCCGCTGACGCATCCCGACCGCTTGAAAGCCGAACGCCCCGACCGACACCGTAAAGGCCTGCGTCACCTGGTACCGGTCGGTGGGGTGACCCGCGACCGTCTCCCCGGCGCCCAGGGTGGTGTCGGATACCTGGGCGTCCGAAAGGGTGATGTTCACCACCGGCAAGGACGCGAGCACGGTGCCGACCAGCCGCTGGAAGGTGGTGTCCGAGACCACCGCGTACTCCTGTCGCCGGGGGTAGACCAGGATCACCGTATGAGCGGCGTTGTCCACCAGGACGTACTGGGGGTCGGACTGCCCATCGATGTCGATCCGGGAGCGGGTCCCGGCGGCCCAGGTCGTGCCTGACACCGGGTCCGTGCCGTCACCGGAGAACGTGAACGTGTACCGAACCCCGAGGGCGGTCTGGCCGGACGCTCGGGATGCGACCAGGAGCGACGCAGCGCCCAGAAGGATGGCCGAGATTCGATGTTTCATGGAGATTCTGTACGCTCACAGGGGGATTTCGGTTCCAGTGAAGACTCGCCCACTCTCGACAAGTTACGCCTGCCGCTACGGCGTGCCCATCCTCTCGGCGGTCGATCCCACGATCTTCACCCGCCAATACTTCACCCACTGCCTCGAGTGCACGTTCTGTCACGACGCCTGCTGCGTCTACGGTGTGGACTACGACTGGCGCGTCCGGGAGAATCTCAAGGCGCACGCCGTCGCGCTCGAAACCCTCACGGGCATCCCGCAGCACCGGTGGTTCGCTGGTGCCGGCACCGCGGACGAGTCGATGCCCGGGGGAGGTTCCATCCGGACGGCCACCGAGGATGGCGCCTGCATCTTCCTGAACCGGGAGTCGCGCGGGTGCCGGATCCATGCCTACGCCCTCTCGACGGGGGTCGACTATCACGACCTCAAATCGATCGTCGATTGCCTCTTCCCGCTCACCTGGGAAGGTCAGGATCTGGTTCTGTCGGAGGAAGTGCTCGACTCGAGCCTGATCTGCCTGGACACCGGGCCCACCGTGTATCGGGGCGTCCGCGAGGAGCTGCGGTTCTACTTTGGGGACCTTCTCGTGGCCGAGCTGGACGGGCTCGAGGCGACCCTCAGGGGCGGAAAATCTTCTTTATGATTTTGAACGACGCGAACGGGTTGACGAAGAGCATGAGGAGCGCCTTGAGCAGGCCGGCCCCTTGATCGGGTGACGCCTCGCTCTTCGGCATTCCGACCCCGGCGCGATAGAGTGCCGCCTGCCGTTTCAGCTTCTTGTCTTCCTCCAGCGCCGCCGCTTCTTCCGCGACCCGCTCCGGAGTGCCCGGCGTCGACGTGTACTTGACCGCACCGCAATAAATGCAGCGCTTGGCCGTCTCGGCGACTGGCCGACCGCACCTGGCGCAGGGCGCAGTGGGTACACGTTCAGCGGGCATCGATATCAGTCAACGGCGTGGGCGGGTGGGAAGTGGGACACTCCGAGAGGCCCGCGGCCCCGTCCGTCTACGGGAAATCCCACATCCCCACACCCCCACTTCCCGGTTGTTCACTGGATGGTCGCCTTCTTGATGAAGTCGAGCTGCGGGAACCCCTGCGAGAGATACGTGTTCCCCTGCGACTGGATCAGGTCCTGATTCGGCGCCTGCCCGTACCCTGGATAGATCTTCTGCACCACGTCCATCCCCTGCACCACCTTGCCCATCGGCGCAAATCCCATCTGGTCGAGGCGGAGGTTGTCGGCGTAGTTGATGAAGAGTTGGGTGGTACGGGTGTTGGGTCCGGCCGTAGCGAACACAATGGTGCCGGTCGTGTTGTGCTGCGTGACCGGATCGTCCGCGATGTTGGCGTTCTTCCATGCCGCGCTGACCGCCGGCGTCCCGTTGATCCCGAACTGCACCACGAAGCCCGGGACGACGCGGAAGAACCGGTCGCCGTCGTAGAACCCGTTCTTGATGAGGTTGTAGAGTCGGTCGGCGCCGACGGGTGCCCAGGCGCGGGTGACTTCGATGGTGAAGTCGCCGGCCGAGGTCTCGAACTTGGCGCGATAGGTCGCAGGCGCCTGAGCCGTCAGGGCCGGTGACGCCGGATTGAGCAACGCGGTAGGGTCCGCGGGCGGGGTGGCGGCGGCACCCTTGTCCCCCTTGCCGCAGGCCGTGAGGGTGGTCAGGAGAGCGGCCGCGATCAGCATTCGTCGCATCAGAAAATCCTTTGGTTCGTGGGCACTGGACGTCGTCACGAGAAAGAATATGTTGACCCGCCCTCTGCGCGAGCAAGCCGATGTCCCTGTCCAAGAAGCTTCGCATCCCCCCCGGACGCACCGTCTCCCTCGACGGCTGGGATCCCGCGAATACCCACGGATGGAAGAAGGACGAGCGGGTGCAGGAGGAGCTGGCCGAGAGCATCCGGAAGCTCGACGCGCTCCAGTACGTCATGTACGCCGAGCGCAAGCATGCGCTCCTGGTCGTATTGCAGGGCATGGACGGATCCGGCAAGGACGGCACCATCCGCCACGTAATGACGGGACTCAATCCTCAGGGCTGTCACGTGACGTCCTTCAAAGTCCCGACCCCCGAGGAGGCGGCGCACGACTTCCTCTGGCGCGTCCACCGCGCCGCCCCGCAGCTCGGCGACATCGGCATCTTCAACCGGTCGCACTACGAAGATGTCCTCGTCACCCGCGTCCATAACCTGGTCCCCAGGGCTGTCTGGTCCCGCCGCTACGACGACATCAACGCCTTCGAGACCCTGCTCGGGAACCAGGGCGTGGTGATCGTGAAGTGCTTCCTGCACATCTCGCGGGCGGTGCAGAAAAAGCGCTTCGAAGACCGGATCAACGACGCCAACCGGCAGTGGAAGATTTCGGAGGCCGACTTTGCCGAGCGGAAATATTGGGGTGCCTACAGAAAAGCGTACGAGGATGTCCTTTCGAAATGCAGCACCCGGAGCGTTCCCTGGTACGTCATTCCCGCCGACAAGAAGTGGTTCCGCAACCTCGCCGTGTGCCGGATCCTGGTGGAAACACTCGAGGGCCTGAGGATGAAATTCCCCAAGCCCTCGGTAGACGTCTCCAGCCTCCGGGTCTAGGGCGTGGGCGCCGGCTCGGGCCCCTCATCCGGAGTCCTCCGGGTGACCACGTAGGCGCGGTACCCGCAGCGCCGGCAGATCTCCATCACCCGGCCCTGCTGGTCCGTGACGAACGAGAGCCGGATACGGCACGCCGGACAGCGGGGTGCCCCGCCGTCGGCCATGAGCCCCGACCGCTCGACCTGCTGCCGGGAGCTGTTCACTTGTGCCGGAACGTGATGCGGCCCCGGGTCAGATCGTAGGGTGAGAGGTCCAGCGTCACCCGGTCACCCGCGAGCACGCGGATGCGGAAGCGGCGCATCTTGCCCGCCAGCGTGGCCAGGACGTCGTGCCCGTTGGGCAGTCGCACGCGAAACGTGCTGTTGGGAAGCACATCCGCCACGACGCCGTCCATCTCGATGGTCGCTTCTTTCGCCACGACGGCTCCCGGTAAAAAAAGCAAGGCGGGACTAGGGCGCATTGGCCAAGTCCCGCCTTGACGTTTTGCTGGGGCGACGCGCGTCAGGCGCGCCGCGTTGGGCGAACGCTAGTGGAGCGTACCACCAA
>DATBBZ010000200.1:0-4134 GCA_036270745.1 Gemmatimonadales bacterium
GTCATTCGCCGCAAGTGAGAGGACTCGAGCCACCGCGACCGGCGTGGAATCGGGGAGCTGGAAGACGTGGACGGTCGCCGTGTCGGGAAGGCCGGTCGTGGCCAGCGGGGCCGTGAACGTGACCCGGAACGACACCGAATCGATGGGCTCGGACTGACGGATGCGTGGGCCCGTGGTGTCGTGCACGAAGGTCCACAGGGTGGCGCTGGCCGAGCTGTCGAGGGTGACGACGGTAGAATCGAAGGCCTCGCGGGGGTCGCGTACGCGGTTCGAGTTCGCGTCGTTCACGGCGTAGACGACGTACTGCCCGGGCGGCACGTCGTCCAGCCGGAAGCGCCCCGCCGAGTCGGCGTAGGTGAGATACGCGATCGTGTCGGGCTTGAGCACGGCGCGGATCAGGCCCTGCGTCAGGGTGTGTTGCTCGACCCACGAGAGCGCCAGCCCGCGCAGGGACGCCGTGGGGATCTTGGGCCCCGTGGAAAAAATGATCGTCTGGCCGTGCTTCAGGACGTTGCGATGGAGGTCGGTGATTCCGGGGAGTAGTTGTAGATGGTACACGCGCCCCGGCTTCCATCCTTCCTTCGGCTTGATGTGAATGGCGGAGCGGTGCCACGTCACTTTCACCGGTCCTGCGACCGGCGAGAGCACGATCTCTCTGCCGATGCCGTTGACGGCGCTGGCCGCGCCCCTACCTCCGCCCCCCCCGGAGCCCTGCGCCATCTCGTCGATCACCTCGTCGAACTGGAGAACAGCGTCTCCCGAGAACGCGGGCAAAATGGCGCCCGAGTCGGGGGTGACGAGAATGACGGCCGGTGGCGCGAGGCGCGGCGGGGCGCCGGGGGGGATCCCCTCACTCGCGCAGGCCGCCAGGAAGAGGAGTCCGGCGAGCGGGGTGGGGGTCAGGCGCACCCGAGCGTGGCCCTTTGCTGCCGCAGCAGCCCAAGTTGTGCCGTCCAGGTCGTCTCCTTCACCCTCTCCCTATCAATTACTTCTGGTGGCGCATTAGACATGAACTGCTGATTTGCGAGCCGGGCGCTCAGTGCTGCCAGCTGTTTCTCGAGTCGGTCCATGTCCTTTAGGACACGTTTGCAACCAGCGTCGAGATCGATCTTCCCTTCCAGTGGCACCTTTACTAACGATCCGTCCCCAAGAGTCTGACCGATTCCCGCGATGTTCTTTGCACCGCGCGAACAGCCAAGTTCCAACTCTGCTCCAGCCAACCTCCTCACGAGGTCCCTCGAATTCGTCAACAGCTGAATCGGAAGCTTACTCCCATCCACCACGTCGAACTTCAAGACCTCGTTGGACGGCACCTGGTAAGTGGCGCGGATTGCTCTGATCCCGATGATCACTCGCTGGACAAATCGCGCAAAGTCATCCCAGGCGCCGGAATCAACGGGTCTTCGCCGAACGGCTGGATCGTCGATCGCCCCTGAGTCAATGAGCCCTTGATTGGGCGCGGGCCATTCAGCCGCTGCGAGCAACTCGCCATTCCGTCGCCCGGGTAGTTTCCCCCAGAGTTCCTCTGTGATGAATGGGACGATTGGGTGGAGGAGTCGCAATGCGATGTCGAAGCAGTACGCCAGTATGGATTGGGCAGTGGCGTCGTTCCTCGCCAGTCGAGGCTTGCTCGCTTCGATATACCAGTCAGCTAGGTCGCCCCAGACGAATTCGTACGCGTCCTTTGCTGCTTCGTCGAGTCGAAACGCCGCCATCTTCTCCGTAACGGAAGTGATCGAAGTCTGACTTCGGGACAAGATCCAGCGATCCTCGACCGTCAAGGACGAGCGGGGTAGGGTCTCCACGGGGATGACCTGATCGGGTAGTTGCGAGAGGATGAAGCGTCCAATGTTCCAGATCTTGTTTGCGAAACCCCGGCCCGGTGCGAAAGTGGCCTCGAGGTCCTCGTTGTCGAGGATCAGATCCGACCCGATCGACACGCCGGCGATGGCGGTCCACCGCAGCGCGTCGGCGCCGTAGAGCCGCACCACGTCGAGGGGATCGATCCCGTTGCCGAGGGATTTCGACATCTTGCGGTGCTTCGTGTCCCGGACCGTTCCGTGGAGGTACACGGTGTGGAAGGGGACTTTCTTCATGACGTGGATCCCCGACATGATCATCCGCGCCACCCAGAAGAAAAGAATCTCCGGGGCGGTGACGAGCGTGTGGCCGGGATAGAAATGCTCCAGATCGGGGGTCTGGTCGGGCCAGCCCAGCGTCGAGAAGGGCCACAGACACGACGAGAACCACGTGTCCAGCACGTCGGGATCCTGCGTGACGGGACCGCCACACTTGGGACACCTGGTGGGATCCACGCGATCGGCCCACTGGTGTTTGCACTTCGTGCACGTGAACACCGGAATGCGGTGTCCCCACCAGAGCTGCCGGGAGATGTTCCAGTCCCGGATGCCCTCGAGCCACTGGACGTACGTGGTTTCCCAGCGCTCCGGCACGAACCGCACCTCACCCTTCCGGAACGCCTCCAGTGCCGGCTCGGCCAGCGGTTTCATCTTTACGAACCACTGATCGGAGAGCCGGGGCTCGACAATGCTGTCGCACCGGTAGCAGCGCCGCACCGCGTGTTGATGGGACTCGACTTTGGCCAAGAGTCCTTGAGCCTCGAGCATCTTCACGATCTTCTTGCGGGCTTCAAATCGGTCGAGACCTTCAAGCTCGGGCGGAACCCGCTTCCCACTTCCCGCTTCCCGCTTCCCGCTATCTCCCATCTTCCCATCTTCCGTCATCACCAACGGCATCTCGAGGTGGTGCCGCACGCCAACCTCGAAGTCGTTCGCGTCGTGAGCCGGGGTCACCTTCACAAAGCCGGTCCCGAACTCCTGGTCCACGCTTTCGTCGGCGAGGATCGGGATCTCGACCCCCGTGAGCGGGAGCAACGCCCTCTTGCCGATGTACCGCGCACCCCGGGGGTCCTTCGGGTGCACGATGATGGCGGTATCCCCCAGCAGGGTCTCGGGACGGGTCGTCGCCACCGTCACCTGACCGGAGCCGTCGGCCAGGGGATAGTGGATGTAATAGAGGTTCCCGCTGGTCTCATGGAACTCGGCCTCTTCATCTGAGAGCGCAGTCAGGCAGCGCGGGCACCAGTGAATGACGCGGTGCCCCCGGTAGATCAGCCCTTCCTCCCAAAGCCGGACGAACACTTCGCGCACGGCGCGGGACAGCTCCGGACTCAGCGTGTAGCGGGTCCGGCTCCAGTCGCACGAGCAGCCGATGGTCTTGAGCTGGTCGAGGATGACGGCCCCGGTCTGGCTCACGAAGTCCGCCACCCGCTGGACGAACGCCTCCCGGCCCAGATCGAACCGGGTCTTCCCCTCGGCCGCGACGAGCTTTTCGACCACGTTCTGGGTGGCGATCCCCGCGTGGTCGGTGCCGGGCAGCCAGAGGGTCTCCCGGCCCCGCATCCGCTCGAACCGGATGATGGCGTCTTGCAGGGTGTCGTTCAGCCCGTGCCCCATGTGGAGCACGGCCGTCACATTGGGGGGCGGAATCACGATGACGTACGGCTTTTTCGGGGAGTCGACGTGGGCCGTGAAGACTCCGGCCTCCAGCCAGCGCTGGTAGAGCGCCGACTCGACGCTTGAGGCGTCGTACTGGGGTGGGAGGGAGAATTCGGGCATAACAGAAAGCTAAGTCGCTAAGAGGCTAAGTCGCTAAGTCGCCAGGTGGCTAAGTCACTTAGCATCTTGGTCACTTAGCGTCTTAGCGACTAGCTTCTAGCATGTCCGACGATTCCGACCTGATGCCCGTGAGCCGCCTGGTGCGCTGGGCCGCGGTGGCCCTGCTGATCGGGGTGGCCATCGCCTTCTACTTCCGCGACGGTCAGCAGCTGCCCACCTTGGACGCCGGAGTGCCGGCGGCCCAGTCGGAGTAGGGGACGTGGCCGACTTTGCGGTCAAGCTCCCCGACGGGAGCCTCAAGAGTCTCGCGCCGGGCGCCACGGGCGCCGATCTCGCCAAGGCCATTGGACCAGGGCTCGCCAAAGCCGCGCTCGCCATCAACGTGAACGGGGAGGTCCGGGACCTCTCCCGTCCGCTCCCCGACGGCGCCACGGTGTCCATCCTGACCGACAAGACACCCGAGTCCCTGGACGTGCTCCGGCATTCGTCGGCGCAC
>DATBBZ010000201.1:0-2356 GCA_036270745.1 Gemmatimonadales bacterium
TCACGGCGTTTTCCGTCACCGGAGGGATGGCGGCCTGGGAGCAGGTCCTGATCCCCCGGCCTCTGCCGGCTCCGTCCGGCATGTCCCATCTCGTCCAGGTGGACCGGGTTGGCAAGGGGGCGCTCAGCTACGTCCTCGGCTCGGACGGCGAGGCCATCGTCATCGACGCCGCCCGTCACCTCGAGCCCTACGAAGCCATCTTCCGCGCGTCGAAACTCACCCCTCGCGCCGTGATCGACACGCACGCCCACGCCGACTACGTCAGTGGAGCCCGGGAAGCGGCGAAGCGCTGGGGGGTTCCGTACTTCCTGCACCGGGAGGACACGCGCTCACCCTACGACGGCACTCCAGGGCACCTGGACGGCCTCGACGTGCGCCCGGTGGGCGACGGCGACGTGATCGCGTTCGGAAAGACAAGCCTCCAGGTGGAGCATACGCCCGGTCACACGCTCGGGAGTGTCACGCTGGTGTCCCCCGGCGGCCCCGTGTTCACCGGTGATTTCATCTTCGTGCGCTCCCTGGGCCGGCCCGATCTCGGCGGCCGAGCCGCCGAGTGGGGACCGATTCTCTGGCAGAGCCTGGAGCGCGCGCGAAGCTGGCCCTCCGACCGCCTCGTCTTGCCCGGGCATTACGCGTCCGAGAACGAGCGGGCCGTCGACCGGTCCGTGAGCGCCCACTTGGACGTCCTGCGCCGGGAAAACCCGGCCCTCACCATCCGGACCGAACCGGAGTTCCTGGACTGGGTCTCTCGAACTCCGCCTCCCCCCGACACTTACCGCAGTATCAAGCTCGCCAACCTCGGCCTTCTGGAGCTCTCGGACGCCGACATCGACATCCTGGAGGCCGGCGCCAACCAGTGCGCCGCGGGGTAGTGTGCAACGGCCGGCCCGGCCGGCGTCTCTCGTGGTGTCTTGCGACAGTGGTTTGGCCGTGCCACCTCTGCCCCTGAGCGTCGATGCCGGAAGATCTCTCCGACGTCTATCGCACCACCTATCCCGCTCTGGTGCGCTTTCTGTACCGCAAGGTCTGGGACGCCGAACGGGCGGAGGACCTCGCCCAGGAGGCCTTCAGCCGCGCGCTGGCGCACCGGCCCGAGAATCCACGGGGCTGGCTCTTCGTCGTGGCCGCGAACATGGCGCGTGACGAAGCGCGGCGCGCGGCACGCGAGCGCCGGCATTTGACGCTCCTGGCCGCGGAGCCGCAGGATGAGCGTGCCTCGCCCGAGGAGATCCTGGACGACGAGTCGCGCCGCCGTCAGGTGCGCGAGGCGCTGGACCGGCTGACCCCCCGCGACCGTGAAGTCCTGCTGCTGTGGGACGCCGGTCTGTCCTATGACGAACTCGCCGCCCAGACGGGACTCGCCCGCACCGCCGTCGGAACTACGTTGGCGCGGGCGCGCCGCCGCCTGATCGAGGCGTATGGATCGGGAAGTGAGGACGTCCGTGTCGCACGCTGACGAAGGCACCCTGCACGCGTATCTGGACGGCGAGCTGCCGGCCGTGGAGCGCACGCTGCTCGAGGCGCACCTCGCCGAATGCGCGACCTGTCGCGAACGCCTGGCGGAGGAACGCGGGTTGATCGAGCGCGCCGACCGTCTGCTGACGCTCGCCGGGCTCCCCGCGGGACACACGCATCGCCCCGCGCCCCTGACCGCCCACCCGTTGCGCGCCCGCCCCCGGTTCGTCGTTCCCGGTGCCTGGGCCGCGTCGATTGCCGCGGCCTTCCTGGCAGGGTGGCTGCTCCGGCCCACACCGGAATCCAGCGCGGGGTTTGCGCGCCCCCGCACGACCCCCGTCGCGCAGGCGCCCGTGGCAGACGCGCCATCCTTGCCGATGCGGGAGTCCGTGAGCACCCTGGCGCGGAGGGATCCCGCCGAGCGCCACCGCGACGCACACCCGGCGCTGTCCGACTCGAGTGCCGCGGTGGCGCTGAGTAACGCCGACACGCGAGCCGACAGTCCTGCTTACTCAGCCCCCGCCCGGCAGGCGGTGGCGCCAGGGGAGGCCGCCGGGAAAGTCACAGGGCCCACGTTGCGCGGCGGTGCCCCTACGCCGATTCCGCCCGCCACCGTCGCCCTCGCTCCCTCGTCCCCGGAGATTCCGCGGATGGAGGCACGCGCGCAGAGGGCCGCCCGGCCGATCGGGACCACGTGGACGGTCATCGCGCCCGAGCCGGCCCGGGAGGTCCTGGGCGTGGAGGTGGCGCGGATCCCGGGACTCCCGGTGCGCGACATTCTCCAGAACCCGACCACGCCTGGGGAAGTGATGGTGGAGCAGGAAGTGGCCGATGGAACGGTGATTCAACTCTTCCAAACGCGGGTGGATTCGGCGGCGCCGGCCTTTGGCAACCTGCAAGC